>NZ_CP115159.1:787500-790000 GCF_027594425.1 Zunongwangia sp. HGR-M22 | reverse complement strand
TAATCTTCAATTAAGTGGGTTGCCCCATTCGGATATCTACGGATCAATGTGTATGTGCCACTCCCCATAGCTTTTCGCAGCTTATCACGTCCTTCTTCGCCTCTGAGAGCCTAGGCATTCCCCATACGCCCTTAATAAGCTTGTATGCTTTTTACCTAATATGCTCGCGACAATCATCTTTGCTAAATGATTGTCAACTATTTTATTGTGCTATTATTACTTTAGAATTTTTAAAAACTCTATCGCATAATAAGCGTTAGTTTCTCGTATTCTTTATTTCTCAATATGTCAATGAACGATCGCGAGTCGCGATAGACGTATAAACAATCTATGCTTCCCACTGCAAACCATGAAGATTATCTTTCAAATCTCCAAGCATTGCCTGGTGGAGAATATCGGAGTCGAACCGATGACCTCCTGCGTGCAAGGCAGGCGCTCTAGCCAGCTGAGCTAATCCCCCGTTTTTAGTGATCAGTTAACCAGTTATCAGTTAACAGTACTTATAACGGCTACTTAACCTCTAAAATTTCCTTTCAATAAATCTGTAAGAACATATACTTTTAAACTCTCGCCCTCCAAGTACTTCTTTAAAGTAGTCTCAGGCAGACTCGAACTGCCGACCTCTACATTATCAGTGTAGCGCTCTAACCAGCTGAGCTATGAGACTGTCCATATAATCAAATTGACAAATTAAGAATCAAGACCAAAAGGACTTGCTTTTGAACTTCCCTAAATCTAATTGCCAGTTCCTTATTCTAAAATAAGGTTCTGCTCTAGAAAGGAGGTGTTCCAGCCGCACCTTCCGGTACGGCTACCTTGTTACGACTTAGCCCCAGTTACTAGTTTTACCCTAGGCCGCTCCTTGCGGTAACGGACTTCAGGTACCCCCAGCTTCCATGGCTTGACGGGCGGTGTGTACAAGGCCCGGGAACGTATTCACCGCATCATGGCTGATATGCGATTACTAGCGATTCCAGCTTCACGTAGTCGAGTTGCAGACTACGATCCGAACTGTGATAGGGTTTATAGATTCGCTCCTTCTCGCGAAGTGGCTGCTCTCTGTCCCTACCATTGTAGCACGTGTGTGGCCCAGGACGTAAGGGCCGTGATGATTTGACGTCATCCCCACCTTCCTCACGGTTTGCACCGGCAGTCTGGCTAGAGTTCCCACCATTACGTGCTGGCAACTAACCACAGGGGTTGCGCTCGTTATAGGACTTAACCTGACACCTCACGGCACGAGCTGACGACAACCATGCAGCACCTTGCAATCTGTCCGAAGAAATATCTGTTTCCAAATACGTCAGACTGCATTTAAGCCCTGGTAAGGTTCCTCGCGTATCATCGAATTAAACCACATGCTCCACCGCTTGTGCGGGCCCCCGTCAATTCCTTTGAGTTTCATTCTTGCGAACGTACTCCCCAGGTGGGTTACTTATCACTTTCGCTTAACCACCCAGCCCTCAATTGGGCCGGACAGCTAGTAACCATCGTTTACGGCGTAGACTACCAGGGTATCTAATCCTGTTCGCTACCTACGCTTTCGTCCATCAGCGTCAATATATTATTAGTGATCTGCCTTCGCAATCGGTATTCTGTGTAATATCTATGCATTTCACCGCTACACTACACATTCTAACCACTTCATAATAATTCAAGATCTACAGTATCAATGGCAGTTCTCCCGTTAAGCGGAAGACTTTCACCACTGACTTATAAATCCGCCTACGGACCCTTTAAACCCAATGATTCCGGATAACGCTTGGATCCTCCGTATTACCGCGGCTGCTGGCACGGAGTTAGCCGATCCTTATTCGCAGAGTACCGTCAGCCCTTTACACGTAAAGGGGTTTCTTCCTCTGTAAAAGCAGTTTACAACCCATAGGGCAGTCTTCCTGCACGCGGCATGGCTGGATCAGGCTCTCGCCCATTGTCCAATATTCCTCACTGCTGCCTCCCGTAGGAGTCTGGTCCGTGTCTCAGTACCAGTGTGGGGGATCTCCCTCTCAGGACCCCTACCTATCGTTGCCATGGTAAGCCGTTACCTTACCATCTAGCTAATAGGACGCATGCTCATCTCTTACCGTAACCTTTAATTACAAATCAATGCTAATTCATAATACTATGAGGTATTAATCCACGTTTCCATGGGCTATCCCTCAGTAAGAGGTAGATTGCATACGCGTTACGCACCCGTGCGCCGGTCGTCAGCAGAAAAGCAAGCTTTCCCCTGTTACCCCTCGACTTGCATGTGTTAAGCCTGCCGCTAGCGTTCATCCTGAGCCAGGATCAAACTCTTCATCGTTGTTTCATTAATATGTAACAATCAAATCTTAAGTTTGCGTTCTTATATAAATAAGAAGTTTAAAGCTCAAAAGACGACTCTCTAGTCTTAATTCTTAATTCTACACTTCCATTTTTTTTATAATACCATACAGTACTATTAAAAAATGTCGTTTGTCAATTCAATATGTCAATGAACTCATTTAAAAGTCCGGGA
>NZ_CP115159.1:550000-782500 GCF_027594425.1 Zunongwangia sp. HGR-M22 | reverse complement strand
AAACTCTCGCCCTCCAAGTACTTCTTTAAAGTAGTCTCAGGCAGACTCGAACTGCCGACCTCTACATTATCAGTGTAGCGCTCTAACCAGCTGAGCTATGAGACTGTCCATATAATCAAATTGACAAATTAAGAATCAAGACCAAAAGGACTTGCTTTTGAACTTCCCTAAATCTAATTGCCAGTTCCTTATTCTAAAATAAGGTTCTGCTCTAGAAAGGAGGTGTTCCAGCCGCACCTTCCGGTACGGCTACCTTGTTACGACTTAGCCCCAGTTACTAGTTTTACCCTAGGCCGCTCCTTGCGGTAACGGACTTCAGGTACCCCCAGCTTCCATGGCTTGACGGGCGGTGTGTACAAGGCCCGGGAACGTATTCACCGCATCATGGCTGATATGCGATTACTAGCGATTCCAGCTTCACGTAGTCGAGTTGCAGACTACGATCCGAACTGTGATAGGGTTTATAGATTCGCTCCTTCTCGCGAAGTGGCTGCTCTCTGTCCCTACCATTGTAGCACGTGTGTGGCCCAGGACGTAAGGGCCGTGATGATTTGACGTCATCCCCACCTTCCTCACGGTTTGCACCGGCAGTCTGGCTAGAGTTCCCACCATTACGTGCTGGCAACTAACCACAGGGGTTGCGCTCGTTATAGGACTTAACCTGACACCTCACGGCACGAGCTGACGACAACCATGCAGCACCTTGCAATCTGTCCGAAGAAATATCTGTTTCCAAATACGTCAGACTGCATTTAAGCCCTGGTAAGGTTCCTCGCGTATCATCGAATTAAACCACATGCTCCACCGCTTGTGCGGGCCCCCGTCAATTCCTTTGAGTTTCATTCTTGCGAACGTACTCCCCAGGTGGGTTACTTATCACTTTCGCTTAACCACCCAGCCCTCAATTGGGCCGGACAGCTAGTAACCATCGTTTACGGCGTAGACTACCAGGGTATCTAATCCTGTTCGCTACCTACGCTTTCGTCCATCAGCGTCAATATATTATTAGTGATCTGCCTTCGCAATCGGTATTCTGTGTAATATCTATGCATTTCACCGCTACACTACACATTCTAACCACTTCATAATAATTCAAGATCTACAGTATCAATGGCAGTTCTCCCGTTAAGCGGAAGACTTTCACCACTGACTTATAAATCCGCCTACGGACCCTTTAAACCCAATGATTCCGGATAACGCTTGGATCCTCCGTATTACCGCGGCTGCTGGCACGGAGTTAGCCGATCCTTATTCGCAGAGTACCGTCAGCCCTTTACACGTAAAGGGGTTTCTTCCTCTGTAAAAGCAGTTTACAACCCATAGGGCAGTCTTCCTGCACGCGGCATGGCTGGATCAGGCTCTCGCCCATTGTCCAATATTCCTCACTGCTGCCTCCCGTAGGAGTCTGGTCCGTGTCTCAGTACCAGTGTGGGGGATCTCCCTCTCAGGACCCCTACCTATCGTTGCCATGGTAAGCCGTTACCTTACCATCTAGCTAATAGGACGCATGCTCATCTCTTACCGTAACCTTTAATTACAAATCAATGCTAATTCATAATACTATGAGGTATTAATCCACGTTTCCATGGGCTATCCCTCAGTAAGAGGTAGATTGCATACGCGTTACGCACCCGTGCGCCGGTCGTCAGCAGAAAAGCAAGCTTTCCCCTGTTACCCCTCGACTTGCATGTGTTAAGCCTGCCGCTAGCGTTCATCCTGAGCCAGGATCAAACTCTTCATCGTTGTTTCATTAATATGTAACAATCAAATCTTAAGTTTGCGTTCTTATATAAATAAGAAGTTTAAAGCTCAAAAGACGACTCTCTAGTCTTAATTCTTAATTCTACACTTCCATTTTTTTTATAATACCATACAGTACTATTAAAAAATGTCGTTTGTCAATTCAATATGTCAATGAACTCATTTAAAAGTCCGGGAATTACTTCCCTTCGATAGAAATTAAGGACTCGAACCTTAACCAAACCCCAATCGGTATTTCTTAGTTATTCAGCGTGTTAAGAACCGTGTCGCTTTCTCTGAAAGCGGTTGCAAATCTACAACTAATTTTTAAACTCACAAGAAAAAATAAAAATTATTTTTCTGTATTTTTAAACGCTACCTCCAAAGAACCTCGCCGTTAAAGCGGCTGCAAATATACAACCCTTTTTCTTTAAACACCAAAACTTTTTTTAAGTTTTTTTTAAGCTCCTTTTTCAGTATCCTCAATGAACATCCGCCCTCGCAGCCAACCACTCCGGCGCTAAGCGGGTGCAAATATAATCTCTAATTTCTTTTTGGCAATGATAAAATAAAGATATTTTAAAAATAAATTAAAGTTTAAATCCAAAGAACTTATTTACAACTATTTAAAAAACTTAAAATTGTGTTAGGGATAGCAACGGCATCCTTGGCGCTTTAATTTCGTGTATACTATATACTATGATTAATATTTTATATTTGATAATTGTATTTAATCGTAATTGCGCCAAGATATAGTGGATAGCCCGCTCCCTATAATCGAAATTATAGGGAAACACCCATAAAATACTAAATACTAGTATTGCCCAAACAATAACAACTATTATCTTTGCCATCTATAATAACGACTATAATATATAGACATGATAAAGGTAACATTGCCGGATGGCAGTATTAAGGAATTCGAAAAAGGCTCTACTCCTATGGATGTAGCCCAAAGTATAAGTAGTGGGCTTGCTAGAAATGTAATTTCAGCTAAATATAATGATAGTATAGTAGAAACGTCTACTCCTTTAGTATCTGATGGCACACTTACCTTATATACCTGGAAAGACAAAGAAGGAAAACAGGCTTTTTGGCATTCTACCTCGCATGTTATGGCACAAGCGATACAAGATCTTTATCCTGATGCCAAATTAACTATTGGCCCGTCTATAGAAAACGGATTTTATTATGATGTGGATTTTGGTGAGCATAAAATTTCTGAAAATGATTTCACTAAGATCGAAAATCGTATGCTGGAAATCGCAAGAGGCAAGCATGATTTTAACATGAGAGCGGTTTCGAAAGATGAAGCTTTAACCTACTACAAAGAGGTAGGAAATACTTTTAAGGTAGAACTTATTGAAAATCTTGAAGATGGCACAATTACCTTTTGCGATCATGACACGTTTACAGATTTATGCCGTGGAGGACATATTCCTAATACCGGAATTATAAAAGCGGTAAAATTAATGAGTGTTGCAGGAGCTTATTGGAGGGGTGATGAAAATAAACCACAATTAACTCGTGTTTATGGAACAAGTTTCCCAAAACAAAAAGAGCTGAAGGAATATCTTGAACTTCTTGAGGAAGCGAAAAAAAGAGATCATCGCAAGCTTGGTAAAGAATTAGAACTTTTCACCTTTTCACAGAAAGTAGGACAAGGGTTACCATTATGGTTACCTAAAGGAGCTGCACTAAGAGAACGTTTAGAGAACTTTCTGAAAAAAGCGCAAAGAAAAGCAGGTTACGAGATGGTTGTTAGCCCTCATATTGGTAACAAAGACTTATACGTAACTTCTGGCCACTATGCGAAATATGGCGAGGACAGTTTTCAACCAATTAAAACCCCACACGAAGGAGAAGAGTTTTTATTGAAACCCATGAATTGCCCCCATCATTGCGAAATTTATAATTCACAATCCTGGAGCTATAGGGATCTACCAAAACGATTTGCTGAATTTGGAACTGTTTATCGTTACGAACAAAGTGGGGAACTACATGGTTTAACACGAGTTAGAGGCTTTACTCAGGATGATGCTCATATTTTCTGTACGCCAGAACAGTTAGATGAAGAATTTAAAAAAGTTATCGATCTTACATTATATGTATTTGACAGTTTAGGTTTTGAAAACTTTACTGCACAGGTATCTTTAAGGGATCCAGAAAATAAGGAAAAATATATAGGTAGTGATGATGTTTGGGAAAAAGCTGAAACTGCCATTATCAATGCAGCTAAAGAAAAAGGCCTAAATTATGTAATAGAAACCGGTGAGGCTGCATTTTATGGACCAAAATTAGACTTTATGGTTAAAGATGCACTTGGCAGAAGCTGGCAACTTGGCACCATCCAAGTAGATTATAATCTACCCGAACGTTTTGACCTGACGTATAAAGGCAGTGACAACAATACACATAGACCTGTGATGATTCACAGAGCTCCTTTTGGTAGTATGGAAAGGTTTATTGCTATTCTCTTAGAACATACAGGAGGTAATTTTCCACTTTGGTTAATGCCAGAACAGGCTACCATACTCTCTCTCAGCGAGAAATATGAAAATTATAGCCAAAAAGTTTTAAGTTTATTAGAAAATCACGAAATTCGCGGCGTAGTAGATAACAGAAATGAAACCATTGGAAAGAAAATAAGGGAGGCCGAAGTGCAAAAATTCCCTTATATGTTGATTGTTGGAGAGCAAGAAGCTAAAGATGGTACAGTTTCTGTACGTAAACACGGTGAAGGCGATATTGGAACGATGCCAGTAGAAGACTTCGCTAAAATTGTAAAAAACGAAATTGAAAAAACGCTCAAAGCGTTTGAAGTATAACTAAAAACTTGAAGCCATAGCAATACGAAGAAAAAAATCGAGACAACAAAGAGTAACTCGTAAAGAAGATCAACACAAAATCAATCAGAAAATTAGAGCTAGTGAAGTTCGATTGGTAGGTGATAATGTGGAAATGGATGTTTACCCAATAGAAAAAGCTTTAGCTATTGCTGAAGAACTTGGACTTGATTTAGTGGAAATTTCTCCAGATGCCAAACCGCCCGTAGTTAAGGCGATGGATTACAAAAAATTCCTTTACGAACAAAAGAAGCGTGAAAAAGCCATGAAGGCTAAAGCAAGTAAAGTTGTCGTTAAGGAAATTCGTTTTGGCCCTAATACAGACGATCACGACTACGAATTTAAAAAGAAAAATGCTGAAAAATTCCTCAAAGACGGGGCTAAACTAAAAGCATTTGTATTTTTTAAAGGTCGTTCTATTGTATTTAAGGATAAAGGAGAAATTCTATTATTGCGTCTTGCGACAGATCTTGAAGAATATGGTAAAGTAGAACAAATGCCAAAACTTGAAGGTAAGCGCATGACCATGTTCATGTCTCCATCCACCAAGAAAAAACAATAACATAAGAGAGTTATAATTATAAAAGAAGGATAGCATGCCTAAGATGAAAACGAAATCCAGCGCAAAGAAGCGTTTTAAGCTAACAGGTTCTGGAAAGATTAAAAGAAAGCACGCGTTTAAAAGCCATATCTTAACAAAGAAGTCTAAAAAACGTAAGCTTAAATTGACGCACAGTACGTTAGTATCTGATGCCGATAAAGATAATGTTAAACTTCAATTACGTTTAAAGTAAACTGAAGTTTAACGGTTTAAATTCATTATAAACCCTGGAGTTGGGCAAATAAGAATTAAAATTCTTATTTAAAAGTATCGATTTTCGATCGCCTGCTACAAAATTTAAAAATTATGCCAAGATCAGTAAATTCTGTTGCGAAAAGAGCTAGAAGAAAAAAAGTTCTTAAGCAAGCAAAAGGCTACTTTGGACGTCGTAAAAACGTTTGGACAGTAGCAAAAAATGCAGTTGAAAAAGCAATGCTTTACTCTTATAGAGACCGTAAAGCTAAAAAACGTAATTTCCGTTCATTATGGATTATGCGTATTAACGCTGCAGCTCGTCAACAAGGAATGTCTTATTCGCAATTTATGGGAAAAGTAAAAGCTAATGAAATCGGATTGAACCGTAAGGTTTTAGCAGATTTAGCGATGAACCACCCAGATGCGTTTAAAGCAATTGTTGATAAAGTAAAATAAATAAAAACAATTATACTCTCTTATAAAAGACCGGTTTCTATGAAGCCGGTCTTTTTTTTATTATCGTTTTTGACCAATATTAGATATTCGATAATCTAAGACTTAAATGATCTTAACCGGATATTCTTCCGTTTGTCTTCTAGATTATACAATTCATCTAAACAACCCCACTTATTCATCTAATTACAACTAGTAAATACAAACAATCAATCTATATTTGAAGTATCAAGTATTGATGGTTAATGGTTAGGTTAACGAGCAGTAGTTTGATTGTTTTATTGGTGGTTCTTAAACAATTTGTTTCTTATATAAGCTACTACTGCTCATTTTAGAATTAAAAAAGCCTCGAAATATCGAGGCTTTCTTTTATTTATTCTTTTATTTTTTTAATTGAAATAGCAACCGCGACTTTTTGTTTTTTTAGGGCGATAATTAGAATCAAATAGAATGAACGAAACACTTAACATTAATTGATTAAAACGTTTGTTTTTAAATACAGAATTAATTCCGCCAAATGAAGTGTAGTCCAACAAAACAGGAGTTTCTTCTGAACTTTTAAAATTATGCTCATACCTTAAATCAATCTCAAATCGGCCAAAATGAGCTTTCGCTCCTATATTAGCAGATAAATAAGATTTATCAGTAGGTATTACTCCCCCCTCAAAAGACTCTTCGTATTCTAAAACCGCATCTCCAACCATCATACTTAAACCTGGTCCCACGTAGAGATCAAACGGCTCATAAATATGATAACCTATAAGTACTGGAACACTTATTTTATCGTAAGAATAAGATGCAAAACGCTTATCAAAAGCAAAGTCAACCTTCGCGGTATTGTATAATCCTTCTAGACGAAGAAAAAATTTACCGAAACTTTTTTGACCATACATTCCACCATGGAATCCTTCTTTAAATTCAGAATCAAGAGTACCTCCATTAAATCCCGTAGCAGGTACACCCTGGGTCTCTATCTCAGCTCCAAAAACATAATTAACGCCAGCCTTCACTCCTATTATAAGATCTTGCTGCGCAAAGGATGTTGTTATAGAAAATAATAGAAAAGAAAGAAATGTAAAAGTTTTTCTCATAGAAAAGCTTGTTATAAAATTCGAGCTAAATATAAAATATATTTAACATTCTCAGAATATTACACATAAAAAATGGAAACCCTTATTAGTTTCCATTTTGATGCATGAATATTTTTAATGTACTTCCCCACCTAAAAGTATCCAATCCTGAATACCGCCTTCGAGTTCGTATACTTCACTAAAACCATCTTTTTTCAGAATGTCAATAGCCTTTTTAGTATGCTCTTTATTCTCCCCATAAATAACTACTGGTTTATCCTTGGATAGCGTATCAAAAAATAAAGAATTATCATTATTTTCATTTAGAATGATATTCTTCGCCCTTAATATATGGGCATCAGCGAATTCTTCTTCCGGTCGCACATCCAATACTTGAAATTCTTCTTCATCAAGACGCTCTAACATTTCTTCAGCTGATATCATATCGATCTCGCTAGCTTCCAATTCCTTGCAAGATTGCAAAGAAAGGAATAACAAGATTACAGCAAAAAAGAGCCTTTTCATTAGTCTTGAGCGGTTTCTCCATCCCATTCCATAAAACCACCCTGCAAATTATAAGTATTTGCGTAGCCTAATTGGTCGAGAATAGCACAAGCTTGGGCACTACGTTTTCCTGATCGACAGTAAACATAAAAATTCTTGCTTTTATCTAATTTTTCAACTTCTTCTATAAATTCCTGTCCTTTGTAGATATCAATATTCTTAGATTCAGGAATATATCCTTCTTCAACTTCTTCTTCAGTACGAACATCCAAAATAATAGCATCGTTATCTGTGGATAATTGTTTACTCCATTCTTCTTGTGAAAGCTCTTTCATATTTTAATTTTTCTAATTATCGCAGTAAATATACTGTTCTATAAAAAATCATAAGTAAACTCTCAAATTTAAACATATAATTTTAACATTATTTTAATAAAATTCAATCAAAACAGCTATTATATTTGTATATACAAATATTGTATAGACAATGAAAACGGAAGAGCTTTTAAAAACAAATCATTTAGCCGACAGTAAAAAACTGGTTATTAATATTATGCTATGTGCAGATAAAGCTACTAGTATGATGAACGAAGCTCTTAAACCTCACGAAATTTCAATGCAACAATTTAATGTTCTTCGGATTTTACGAGGACAAAAAGGAAAACCGGCAAACCTTAGTACCATTCAAGATCGAATGGTGAACAAAATGAGTAACACTACTCGTCTGGTAGATAAATTGATTAAAAAAAATTTGGTGAAACGCTGTGTTTGCGAAGAAAACAGACGAAAAGTAGAAATTATAATTACTAAAGATGGGCTTGCTCTTTTAGAGATCCTAGATCCTTTAGTACAAAAGGTAGAAAATAATCTTGTGAACGCCTTATCCGAAAAAGAGGTAGCTGAATTAAATAACAGCCTAGAAAAAATTAGAAACTAAACCTAAAATTATGAATAATACAATTGAAAATTTAAAATGGAGATATGCAACAAAGAAGTTTGATGCATCAAAAAAAATATCAAAAGAAAATTTAGAGGAGCTGCTTGAAGGAGTGCAACTTTCTGCTTCTTCTTACGGATTACAACCTTATCAAATTTTTGTAGTTGAAAATCCAGAGGTTCGAGAAAAATTAAAAGCTGCTGCGTGGAACCAAACACAACTTACCGAAGCTTCACAAGTAATTGTTTTTGCCAATCATAAAAAATTAGATGAAGCTTATGTAGATAACTACATCAAAAATGTAGCCGAAACTAGAGATCTAAAAGTTGAAGACCTTCAGGGAATGGCAGATATGATTAAAAATTCGACGCTTCAATTTTCTGATGCTGAACAAAATGAATGGGCACAAAAACAAGCGTATTTAGCTTTAGGATTTCTATTGAATACTGCAGCGCATTTAAAAATTGATGTATGTCCAATGGAAGGCTTTTCTGCTGAAGAATTCGATAATATTTTGGGATTAGAAGAAAAAGGACTGCATACGGCTGTAATTGCCTGCGTAGGTTATAGAAGCAAAGAAGATAAAACACAACATGCTGCCAAAGTCCGCAAATCAAAAGAAGATTTATTTAAGTTTATATAAAAAATAAATAATCAAAAATTGCTATGAAAAATAATATCTTAAAAGGAGCTTTAGCTTCTGTTATTGTAATTGCCATGATGTCGTTTACTGCTGCTATTCAAAAAGTAAACGTTAAAAACAGCACCATAACATGGAATGGTGAAAAAGTTACCGGAAGTCATCACGGAACTATCGATTTAAAATCTGGCTATTTAAATGTAGATGAAGATAAAATTACCGGAGGTGAATTTGTAATGGATATGACTTCTATTAATGTAACCGATCTTGAAGGTGAAAGTAAAGGAAAACTAGAAGGTCACTTAAAATCTGATGATTTCTTTGGGATTGCCAACCATCCTGAAGCCAAACTGGTTATTACTACAGCATCAAAAAAATCTGATGACACTTACGGCATCGTAGGTGATCTTACAATTAAAGGAATTACGAATCCCGTAGCTTTTGATATGGAGTATGATGGAAAATCTGCACACGCCGATCTTACTATCGATCGTACAAAATACGAAGTACGTTACGGGTCTGGTAGTTTCTTCGATAATTTAGGCGATAAAACAATTTATGACGATTTTGATATCGCTGTAGATTTAAAATTTTAACCTCCTCAACACATTATTGAAATACCGTAATCTCTCCTACAGATTACGGTATTTATTTTTTTAAGCTTTTTATTTGTCCTTTCAAATATCATAACTATATTTGAAGTAATGAAAAACAGTATTGCAAATACTTGGTGGTGGTCTAACTTACGTTCCAACTTCGTGAGCTAAATTGCTATTGTATAAAAATATATAATTAAAAGGCTTGTCTCACGACAAGCCTTTTTTTTGTTTTAAGATGCTTTAAAATTATGTACAAATTAAAAACCAATTACAAAAAACTCCTAGCAGATACCATTACTCCGGTTAGTGTTTATCTAAAAGTAAGAGATAAATATCCAAATAGTTTATTGCTAGAAAGTAGTGATTACCATGCCAATAAAAACAGTTTCTCGTATATCTGTTGCAATCCCATTGCTTCAATAAAAGTTCAAAACGAAGAGATCGTTGAAGAATTTCCAGACGGAACTTCAAAAACAACCAAGATTACTTCAGAAGTTAATATTCCAGAGAAAATTCAGGATTTTGGAAAATTGTTCGATACTGAAGAATCTGACTTTAAATTTATCAATAATGGACTGTTCGGTTATATTTCTTACGACGGTGTTCGCTATTTTGAAGATATAGAAATTACGAAGAAAAAAGGCGATTTACAATTACCCGATATGTATTACGCGGTGTACCAAAACATCATCGCAATTAATCACTTCAACAATCAAGCTTTTATTTTTAACCATTCTTACGATGGCGACAATAAGATTCCGGAGATCGAACAATTAATAAGTGTCAAGAATTTTTCAACCTACACTTTTTATCGTGACGGCGAAACCGAAAGTAATTTAACCGACGACGAGTTTATCAAACAAGTGAAATTCGGTAAAAAACACTGCTTTCGTGGAGATGTTTTTCAGATTGTACTTTCCAGACGATTTTCTCAAAAATTTAAAGGAGACGAATTTAATGTTTACCGCGCTTTACGAAGCATCAACCCTTCTCCTTACCTTTTCTACTTCGACTACGGAAACTTTAAAATCTTCGGAAGTTCACCGGAAGCGCAATTAGTTGTCGACGAAGGCCAGGCCGAAATTCATCCAATCGCCGGAACTTTTAAACGTACCGGAAACGACGAAAAAGATGCCGAAATTGCCAAGCAACTCAGTGCCGACGAAAAAGAAAATGCCGAGCACGTAATGCTAGTCGATCTTGCCCGTAACGACCTTAGCCGAAACGGAAGCAATGTAAAAGTAGAAACCTATCGCGAAATTCAGTTTTTCTCTCATGTAATTCATTTGGTAAGCAAAGTAACCGGAACAAAAAATCCAGATACGCCAACCATGCAGGTCGTTGCCGATACATTCCCGGCCGGAACATTAAGCGGTGCGCCCAAACATAGCGCGATGAAGCTTATTGAAGAATGCGAAAATGTAAACCGCGATGCTTACGGTGGTGCCATCGGTTTTATGGATTTTCACGGCAATTTCAATCATGCCATTATCATCCGTTCATTCGTTAGTAAAAATCACCAATTACACTATCAGGCCGGTGCCGGTGTAGTTTCAGAATCGAAAGACGAAAACGAATTACAAGAAGTATATAACAAACTAGGCGCATTAACTAAAGCATTAGAAATCGCTGAAAACATAGAATAACGGCGTTACCACCTAAGGGGCGGTCGGGCTTTCGGTAGTCGCTTTTTTAAACGCTAACTCGTTTAAAAAGAGCTCCAACAATACCTCAATCCCTAACGCAAAAAGAAACTTTTAAAATGAAAAAAGTATTAGTTATAGATAATTACGATTCGTTTGTGTACAACCTGGTACATTATCTAGAAGATCTGGATTGTGAAGTTACCGTACGTAGAAACGATCAGTTAGATATCGATTTTGTAGAAAATTTCGACAAAATTTTATTATCGCCGGGCCCGGGAATCCCTTCAGAAGCCGGACTATTAAAGCCAATCATAGAAAAATACGGTGCCACAAAAAGTATATTCGGCGTATGCCTCGGCCAACAAGCCATTGGAGAAGTGTACGGCGGAAAATTAGGAAATCTAGAATCGGTTTACCATGGTATTGCTACCGATATAGATATTGTGGTTGAAGACGAACCGCTATTTGCCGGTTTAGATAAAAAAATTAAAGTGGGGCGTTACCACTCGTGGGTGGTTTTAAAAGAATTGCCCGATGCGCTAGAGGCAACTTCTTTTGATGATAAAGGACAAATCATGTCACTACGCCATCGAGAATTTGATGTACGTGGTGTTCAATTTCATCCGGAATCCGTTTTAACCCCAGAAGGTAAAAAAATGATTGAAAATTGGGTAAAAACAGATTCTTAGGTTAAAACAAAGCAAACATCTAATTTTCAAAACATATACATTTACCTTCCGTTTGATAACGGAGCATTCCATATACCATGAAAGAATTACTCAATAGGTTAATTAACCACGAAACCATAAGCAAAGAAGAAGCAAAACAAGCCTTATTCAATATTTCAGATGGTGAATATAACGAAAGTCAAATCGCCGCTTTTCTAACCGTATACATGATGCGAAGCGTAACTATAGCCGAGTTAGAAGGTTTTAGAGATGCGCTTTTAGAATTATGTGTTGCAATCGATTTAAGCGCTTACAATCCTATCGATCTTTGCGGTACGGGTGGCGATGGTAAAAACACCTTCAATATTTCAACCACTGCATCTTTTGTAACTGCAGGCGCGGGAGTTCATGTCACGAAACATGGTAATTATGGTGTATCGTCGGTTAGCGGTAGCTCAAACGCTATGGAACATTTAGGGATTCGTTTCAGTAACAATTCCGATTTTTTAGAAAAATGTATCGATAAAGCAGGAATCTGCGTATTGCACGCTCCCCTATTTCATCCGGCTATGAAAAATGTAGCGCCTATTCGTAAAAGTTTAGCCGTAAAAACCTTTTTTAATATGCTCGGCCCAATGGTAAATCCGGCTTTTCCGAAAAATCAATTAGTAGGTGTATTCAATTTAGAATTGGCTAGAATGTATGGGTATCTATATCAAAACACCGATAAAAATTTCAGTATCTTATATGCATTAGATGGTTACGACGAAATTTCGTTAACTAGCGACACTAAAGTAATTTCTAATAACACCGAAAGTATATTAAAACCTAGTGATTTTGGAGTTAAGAAATTAAAACAAGAAGAAATTTACGGTGGCGGAACTATAGAAAATTCTGCTATGATTTTGGTAAACATTCTTCGTGGTAAAGGCACCGAAGCTCAAGAAAACGTAGTTTGTGCGAATGCAGGAATGGCTATTGCAACCGCAAAAAATTGTACGCCACAAGAAGGTTTTCATGCTGCAAAAGAATCTATTCAATCAGGAAAAGCCTTGCAGGCCTTAAAAAAATTACAAGAATTAAGCGAATAAAAACCTATGAACATTCTAGATAAAATAATTGCCGATAAACATAAAGAACTGGTTTTAAAAAAACTAGTTGTTCCGATATCTCAATTGGAAAATTCAGCTTTGTTTGAAAGAGAAACCGTTTCTTTGGCCGATGCACTTCGAAAAAGCAAAAGCGGCATAATCGCAGAACATAAACGCCGTTCTCCTTCTAAATCGGTCATTAACCAAAGTTTAAATGTAGAAAATGTAGCCAAAGGTTACGAAAATGCCGGAGTAAGCGGAATGTCGGTTTTAACCGATGGAAAATATTTTGGGGGTTCTTTAGACGATCTATTATATGCTCGTGCTGCGGTGAAAATGCCAATTTTAAGAAAAGAGTTTATAATCGACGAATATCAGCTACTGGAAGCCAAAGCTCACGGAGCCGATGTGATCTTATTAATCGCTGCGGTTTTAGAACGCAAGCAGATTAAACAATTATCTCAATTTGCCAAGAATCTTGGTTTAGATGTACTTTTAGAAGTGCACAATCAAGAAGAATTAGAAAAATCGATTATGCCGAGTTTAGATATGTTGGGCGTAAATAATCGGAACCTAAAGACTTTTGAAGTCAGCACCCAAACCAGCAAAGAGCTTTCAGAAAAAATTCCGGACGATTTTGTAAAAGTTAGCGAAAGCGGAATTAGTTCAGTAGAAGCCATAAAAGATTTAAAACAGTTTGGATACGAAGGTTTTTTAATTGGAGAAAACTTCATGAAAACCGATAATCCTGGAGAAAGCGCGAAGGAGTTTATTGATGAACTAATTTAGAACATAGACCGTTTCACTTTTAGAATATAGAGAATAGACGATTTGATGACGTGGTAATTTAAAAATGGGATAATTTGAAGATTATTTAAATTTTGGAAGAAAAATGGCCTATCGAAAATTACTCGTAAAATTGGAAGTGAGAGAAGCGTTATAATTTTAGACTGTTTGAGCCGTAGGCGAGTTTCCAAAATTTAGCTTCCGAACATACAATTTAGAGTCAGTTTCGTAAGCCTAGATTTTTTTGTTTCTTTTTTCATCAATGGAAAAAAGAAAAGTTTAAATATAAAATATCAAAGTTGAAATAAAAGTCAAATCTCTTCACAAGAAGCTATCTAAACGGTCGAGATGAAAAAGTAAAAAGCTGTCAACTTAAGGCTGATGGCAAAAAGCTAAAAAACCATGAATTTAAAACTCAAAATATGCGGAATGAAACATCCTGAAAATATTCAGGAGGTTGCAGCAATCAACCCAGATTATATGGGTTTTATTTTCTACGACAAAACACCTCGTTTTTTTAATGCTGAAATTCCAAAAATTTCAGATTCGATAAAAAAGACCGGAGTTTTTGTAAAAGCTAAAATTGCAGATATTCTTGATAAAATTAATGAATACGATCTCAATGCTATTCAGCTTCACGGTAGCGAATCAGCCGAATTTTGTGCGGAATTAAAATCGGTTTTAAAAGCTACGAATATTGAAATCATAAAAGTATTTTCTGTTAAATCTGAATTCGATTTTAATCAATTAACAGCTTTCGAAGATCATGTCGATTACTTTCTTTTCGATACCAAAGGCAAACATAAAGGAGGCAATGGCGAAACTTTTGATTGGACTTTATTAAAAGAATATCCTTCAGAAAAACCATTTTTTCTAAGCGGCGGGATTGGTTTAGAACAGCTGGAAGATCTAAAAAAATTCTATGACTATTTCAGTAATATTGACAAACAACATTTGCTTTATGCTGTTGATGTAAACAGTACTTTCGAAACCGAACCCGGACTGAAAAACGTAAAAAAACTTAAACAATTTGTTGATGAGTTGAAATGCTGATTCAGCAATGTGGTGATTTGAAAATGGAAAAGAAGGATGATTATTTTTTAATGTTGAATGCTGAATTTTAAATGAGATTAAACCGGCTAATTGCCACAAGCTGTAAGGCAAAAAACTGTAAACTGTAAACTAAAATAAATAGCTGAAAGCTGAAAGCTCTAGGCTAAAAAGCTAAATAAAATGACATACCAGGCAGACGAAAAAGGATATTACGGCGAATTTGGGGGCGCCTTTATTCCTGAAATGCTATATCCTAATGTTGAAGAATTGCGCAGGCAGTATTTAGATATTATGAAAGAAGATTCTTTTCAGAAAGAATTCAAGGCGCTTTTAAAAGATTATGTAGGTCGCCCTACTCCACTTTATTATGCTGAACGTTTCAGTAAAAAATACAATACCAAAGTATATTTAAAACGTGAAGATCTTTGCCATACCGGTGCCCATAAAGTGAACAATACGGTTGGACAGATTTTAATGGCGAAACGCTTAGGTAAAAACCGAATTATCGCTGAAACCGGTGCCGGCCAACACGGAGTTGCAACCGCGACGGTTTGCGCGCTAATGGGAATAGAGTGTATTGTTTACATGGGCGAGATCGATATTGAACGCCAGGCGCCAAACGTAGCCCGAATGAAAATGTTGGGCGCTAAGGTGGTTCCGGCAAAATCGGGTAGTAAAACCTTGAAAGATGCAACGAACGAAGCGATTCGCGATTGGATCAATAATCCGGTAGACACACATTATATTATTGGATCTGTGGTTGGGCCGCATCCATATCCAGATATGGTGGCGAGATTTCAGGCGGTAATTTCCGAAGAAATTAAAACGCAACTAAAGGAAAAAGAAAACCGTAAAAATCCGGATTATGTAGTGGCTTGTGTTGGTGGTGGTAGTAATGCTGCCGGTGCGTATTTTCATTATCTAGATAATCCTGAAGTTGGTATTATCGCGGTGGAAGCTGCCGGAAAAGGAATTTACACCGGCGAAAGTGCAGCAACTTCGGCCTTAGGTAAAGAAGGAATTATCCACGGAAGTAAAACTTTGTTGATGCAAACGGATGACGGACAAATCACCGAACCGTATTCCATTTCGGCTGGTTTGGATTATCCCGGTGTTGGGCCTATGCATGCCAATTTATTTAGAAGTGGTCGTGGTGAGTTTATTTCAATCACCGATAAAGCTGCCATGAAAGCTGGATTAGAATTGGCAAAATTAGAAGGAATTATTCCGGCTATAGAATCTTCTCACGCTCTGGCTATTTTTGAAGATCGAAAATTTAAAGAAGATGATATTGTAGTGGTAAATCTTTCTGGACGTGGCGATAAAGATTTAAATACGTATATCGATTATTTTGACCTTTAAAAATTAAATTTAAAGTGCTGAAAGTTTTAGTGTTTTCGTCATTCCGTGCTCGACACGGAATCTCATAACGTTAAGTAATCAATTACTGAAATTACTACATGAGACCCTGAATCAAGTTCAGGGTGACGAAATAAAATTAAAATCATAAATAGCTAAAAAAATGAATAGAATTAATCAAAAAATGAAAGAAGATAAAAAACTTCTTTCTATATATTTTACCTCCGGATATCCTGAAAATAAAGATACCGTATCGATAATTAAGGATCTGGAAAAAAGTGGAGTCGATTTTATAGAAATCGGGTTGCCTTTTAGTGATCCTTTGGCAGATGGTCCCACCATTCAGGAAAGTTCTACTATCGCATTGAAAAACGGAATGACCACCAACAAACTTTTTGAACAATTAAAAGATATTCGTTCTGAAGTTTCTATTCCGTTAGTCATTATGGGATATTTTAATCCGATGCTTCAGTTTGGTGTAGAAAAATTTTGTGCAAAATGTCAAGAAGTTGGCATTGACGGACTCATAATTCCGGATCTTCCTGTGGATGTTTATAATGATGAATATAAAGCGATATTCGATAAACACGGATTAAAAAATATATTCCTTATCACACCACAAACTTCTGAAGAACGTATACGTTTTATCGACGAAGTTTCCGACGGTTTTATTTATATGGTAAGTACCGCAAGTGTTACCGGAGGTACAAAAGGTTTTGGAGAAGAAACGAAAGCTTACTTTAAACGAATTGCTGATATGAAACTGAAAAATCCGCAAATTGTAGGTTTCGGAATTAGTGATGCAGACACGTTTAACGAAGCCACAAAATATGCCAAAGGGGCGATTATTGGCAGTGCTTTTATTAAACATATTGACCAACATGGTAAAAATAATATTCAAGATTTTGTAAAATCGGTAAGGCCAGTTTAACCAAAGTCTAACACAGTGTTAGGAGCTTTTAAGAGTATGAGTTCGTATCTTTAAAATGAACCTAAAAAACATGAATTATGGGAGGGCCAATTGAAGATAATCACCGAACTAGAAAAACAGATCAAAAAAATCCGACTCAACCTTCGGGAAACAGAAATGAATCTACCAACAAAGTAGATATCGATGAAAAAACAGTTAAAGATCAACAAAATAAAAAATAAATTTTATGGGAAGAGGCGATAAAAAAACAAAACGAGGGAAAATAGCGATCGGCACTAGCGGAAAACTACGACCTAAACGTAAAAAGTTTAAAGTAAAGCCAACTACCCTCGCAGAACAAGATAAAAAAGCGTTGCAGTAAATTACCCAAGATTAAAGCTTTAAGGTATTTATCAGAAAATAATTTATTATTTCGAGACAAATCTCGCGGTATTTAATCTCGGTTATCGAGTAGATAATCTGCAAAATAAAAATCCCTGAAATTCAAATTGAGTTTCAGGGATTTTTTTATGTCTTAAAGCTTCTAGAAGAACTCTTTATACTGCAGCACTCTAAAATCTACGGTATTGAAATTAGAATCTTTCGACTTCAATTCTTTATAAAGTTGCATACTTCCAATCGCTCTGTTTGCTGAACCGGATGGCGCTGTTAAAGAAACTGTTTTTATCAATCTACCGTCCAACACAAATTGATGAATTCTTGGTGGTTCGTTATCGATAACTTTCAGTTTGATATTTTCTTCTTCGGAATTTTTTAAATGTCTTCTGAAAAAATATTCCGGGCCATTCTTACTATTTCCTCCGGTGAATAAAAGCGTGTCAATTTTTGGATGATTTCGTAAAATCTGAAGCATATCCCGAAGTTCTACATCCTTCATTCCCAAATCTGAAGCATCTATCTTTTCTCGATAACTACTTTCTACTACATCACAAATCCCGATTCCGCGTTTGCGAAGAAAATCCTTCCGCTGCCTAATAGCTTCTACTGAATTATCATAAATCAAATTCAGATCAAAAATTCGGTCTAAAATTGGCCAAAGCAACCCATCCTGACTTCCGTAGCAAAAATCGACATCTCGTTCTTTTAATTTACGCTGCGTAAATCTAGGCGGAGGCAATGTTCCGACAATTAACTTAGTGGCATTCTCTGGTATAAATGGCGAATATGGATGTTTATGATGGAAAATAGCGATATTGTTTAAACTCGGCCTTCTTTTTCTAAATACTGCGTGGCTTCCTGCAAGCTATCAAAAATTTTATCGGCTGCCTTTACATTATCTTTTAAATTGATATTAGATTGTATCGCCAAACACTCCAAATGTGCTCCTTTTGCTGAAGCTACTCCAGTTCGAGTATCTTCAAAAACGATCATATTTTCTTTAGGTAAGTTGATTTTTTCGATAGCCGTCAGATAACTTTCAGGATCTGGTTTGCTGTTTTTCACATCAGTTCTGGTGATCTCGAACTCAAAATACTTTGCTATACCGGTTTTCTTTAGCAAATATTCAACATTGTTTCTTGGGCTTCCGGTAACCAGATAAATGGGAATATTTTTTTCTTTGAAAAAATCTAAGGTTTCGATCGCGAAAGGCATAAATTCAACTTCAGATTCCTTTACCAATTTTTCGGCCATGCGTTCGCGCTTGTAGGTGAGATCTTCTCTAGAGATTGGTAGATTAAACTGTTCTATGATCGCCTTTGCATTAATTGGCGAAGGTGTACCTGCATAAGTTTTTATATAATAATCGTAGTCTAGCTGAGCGTCGTAATCTTTTAAAACCTCCACCCACGAGTTGTAATGATAATGTTCAGAATCTACTAAAGTACCGTCGAAATCGAATATTGCTGCTTTAATTTCAGCCATTGTTTTTTAGTTTTTTGGGGTTTCACGAATATAATTCGGTAGCAATAAAAAAAGCTATTTTGAATATTAAACTTTCGTTAGATGTTAGCGTATAAAAACCGGTTCGTTTTCCTTCTCGGTATGCTCAGCACTAAATTTATAATCTTCGTAGTCAAAACCTTTAATATCATCTAAAGTTTTAGCCGAATTATCGATAATATAACGAACCATAGAACCTCTAGCCTTTTTTGCGTAAAAACTGATGATTTTTAACTTTCCATTTTTATAATCTTTAAAAACCGGAGAAATTACCGGAACTTTTAAAGCTTTAGTATCTACTGCTTTAAAATATTCGTTACTGGCAAGATTCACTAAAAGCTCATCTTTTTTTAATTCTGAATTTAAATAGTCGGTCACCTTTTCTTTCCAAACTTCGTAAAGCGTATCGGTATTTTCGATTCCTATTTTGGTCCCCATTTCTAAACGATACGGCTGAATAAGATCAAGCGGTTTTAAAATTCCGTATAGACCAGAGAGTATTCTAAGTGTATTTTGAATATCATCTAATTTATCTTCTGGAATTGTGTAAGCATCTAGCCCATTATAAACATCACCATTAAACGCGTACATCGCCGGGCGAGAATTCTTTTTGGTATGATCTTCTTCGAAATCCTGATAACGTGTATAATTAAGATCAGCCAATTTATCGCTAATACTCATTAAATCTGAAATCTCTTTCTTGGTCATTCTAGCCAATTTTCGATTCAGTTTTCCTGTAGTATCTAAAAATGAGGGTTGTGTTCCTCGAGTAGTAGGTAACTTTGATTCGTAATCTAGACTTTTTGCTGGTGATACAACTATTTTCATTTTTCTTTTCTTTTTTTAATTATCCGTAGTTTTTACTAATTGATACTTTCGTCTTTCCGGACTTGATCTGGAATTTCATAGTAAATTAAAAAATCATGAAGATGAGCCCCTGAATCGAGTTCAGGGTAACAACATCTAACTTCGAATATTTCCGTTTATAAAGTAAAGATAAGATTTCGCTTCCCGAAAATAAAAAAGACCTTTAATTACTTATTTATAAAGCAATAGAAAGGTCTTATATATTATTGATTTTCGGTTGAATGCTACAGCATTTCTTTTTGATTTTTTGCATAGTTGCGCCATTTCTCTATCGCGCCAACTATATCTTCTGGCAATTCTGAATTAAAACTCATCCACTCCCCTGTCTTCGGATGTGTAAAGCCCAAAGTCTTTGCGTGTAAAGCCTGTCTTGGTAAAATTTTAAAACAATTTTCTACAAATTGTTTGTATTTGGTAAAGGTGGTTCCTTTTAAAATCTTCTCCCCGCCGTAGCGCTCATCATTAAAAAGGGTATGCCCAATATGCTTCATGTGTACACGTATTTGGTGCGTTCTACCTGTTTCTAATTTACAAGCCACCAAAGTAACATAACCAAAACGTTCCAACACTTTAAAATGGGTTACTGCCGGTTTTCCTTTTTCAGCATCGTCACCTTCATAAACAGTATTCTGCAGTCTGTTTTTTGGATGTCTGCCAATATTGCCTTCAACCGTACCTTCATCTTCTTCAACATTTCCCCAAACCATTGCAACATATTCGCGCTCACTGGTCTTATCGAAAAACTGTTTCGACAAATGTGCCATAGCATGTTCGGTTTTCGCAACAACTAAAAGTCCGCTGGTGTCCTTATCTATTCGATGCACTAAGCCTGGCCGATCACTGCTATTATTCGGCAAATTTTCGAAATGATAGATCAAAGCATTTATTAAAGTTCCGCTATAATTGCCGTGCCCGGGATGCACCACCATTCCTGCTGGTTTATTCACCACAAGAAGTATATCATCTTCGTAAACAATATCTAAGGGAATATCTTCTGGCGTAAGCAAAAATTCATACGGTGGATGCTCGAACATTACCTGCACCACATCGCCGGCCTTTACTTTATAATTTTGTTTTACCGCAACATCGTTTACATAAATATTTCCATCTTTCGCCGCTTTCTGAATTTTGTTTCGAGTGGCTTTCTCGATATAATTCATCAAATATTTATCAACGCGAAGTGGGTTTTGACCTTTTTCAGCCACAAATTTATGATGCTCGTATAGCGTTTCATCGCTCTGCTCTTCCAGCTCGTTATTTTCTTCGGGATGTTCCTTCATTAAAAATCAAATTGGTCTTCGTCTGTAGTTTCTTCAATTTCTGTACTATCTTCTGTTGGGCGTCTATAACTTCCCGAACCATCTCCTAAAACCAAGTCGATTTTTGAAGTTTTCATCAGTTCATCTCCCGATTCAATCAATTCTCCATTATGTCGAAGTTCTAAAACAGCATCTTCAGCAATATCTGGTTTATAAGTAATTTCACCTATCTCAAACCCTAAAGATTTTAAAGTAGGGACGGCTTGTCTTTTTGTTCTACGAATAAGATCTGGAATCACAATTTTTCGATAACCAGAAGGATTTAGCGTCAAATAAATTTTACGATTTTCTTTTACAAATTTACCGGCTCTTGGTACTTGTTCTATCACTGAAAATCTAGGATAATCTGGATTAAAATTAGCCGAATCTAAAATCTCGTATCGCAAGTCGTTTTCATCCAAAAGGGTTTCGACTTCGCTTAAGGAAAGTTCAGCTAAATTTGGTACCTCTATACGCTCTCCCTGATTGGTGGTATACTCTAACCATTGCATCGCGCCATAAACAAGAACAACAACTAAAATAATGGCCAGCACAAGCTGAATTAAAAATGTTTTACTGAAAATGAATTTGAACAATCCCATATATTTACAAAATAAAAAGCAAAGATATAAAAACACCTTGGTTTTGGTGACAACCTTTTTTCGTGATATTTTTGTTTTAACGCAGCATAATCTGATATATTGAATATGAAGAAAAAAATTGCCATCGCAATGGGCGGCTTCTCAAGTGAATACCGCATTTCTATTAATAGTGGTAATATGGTGTACGAAAACCTGGATCGCAATAAATACGAACCTTACCGCGTGCATATTTTACAAAACGAGTGGTTTGTAGTTACCGAAAACGACACTCCATATCCAATAAATAAAAGTGACTTCACAGTAAAAATTGATGGTGAAATTATCAAATTTGACTGTGTTTTTAATACAATCCATGGTACACCCGGTGAAAACGGTCTTTTACAAGCTTATCTAGAATTGCTCAATATTCCGCAAACGGCTGCAGATCATTATCAATCTGCACTAACGTTTAACAAGCGTGATCTTATAAGTGTTTTAAAACCCTACGGAATTAAGACCGCTAAAAACTATTTTCTGAATAAAGAAGATATTTTAGATGTTGATGCTATATTGGAAAAAGTTGGACTTCCCTGTTTTGTAAAGGCTAATCGTGCCGGAAGTAGCTTCGGAATAACAAAAGTGAAGCAAAAAGACGAATTGTATCGCGCTGCGCAAAATGCATTTCAAGAAGATGATGAAGCTATAATTGAATCATTTTTAGATGGCACTGAAGTTTCAGTGGGTGTAATCACTTATAATGGTGAGTTACTTGCGCTTCCGGTAACCGAAATTGTTTCTGAAAATGAATTCTTCGATTACGAAGCTAAATATCTTGGAAAATCCCAAGAAATAACTCCGGCAAGAATTTCAGAAGAAGACACTAAAAAGGTTCAGGAAATCGCCAAGCTTATTTATGAGAAATTGAAAATGAAAGGTTTTACACGCTCTGAATTTATTTTTCACAACGGCGAGCCACATTTTATAGAAATGAATACTACTCCCGGACTTAGCCAGGCCAGTATTTTACCTCAGCAAGCCGCAAAAGCAGGTATTAGCTTACAAGATTTATATGGTAGCGCCATCGAAGCTGCTTTAAGCTAAGATTCCTAGAAATTGTAGCCTATTTTTAGATGCAAATCGATTGAAAAACCATCATCGAGAGTGTTTTTGCTTTCTAATAATATTCCATAACCAGCACCTATACCGGCTTCAAATCCAAAGTGCTTTCCTATATTTCTTTTAATCCCCCATTTAGGGATAAAATAAATCTGGTTAGCAACTCCTACATTTTTTGCATTAGAAATTACAAAGAGATCTGGATAAAAACTAGTTTCTAAACTAAAGAAATTAGCCCCATTATTCCAGGTTCTTCGTTTTTCATTTGCACGCTTTTTTATGTTATAATACCAGCGTGGTTCTAAAGTAATTACTGGAATCAAAGCAAAATTTACGCTATTAGCATAAAGAGTACCTCCCCATAATCCGGCATCTAAACCAATTTCTGTTCTTAGTGCAAATTCATCGGCTAATCTCGACTCGTTGTATCCCCAAATCCCCAAAACACCGGTTTGGATTCCGTATAAGGATTTTTCTACTGAATTGTTTTGCGCTTTTAAACATGAGCTAGCAAATACTAAAAATACTAAAATTGTGATGATTCTGTTCATTTTTTGATTTATGCTTTTATAAAGAGCAGCGAATATAAAAAAATAACGTTTACACCTACGATATAAAATAGAATTTTGTTTCCTTCTTTTTTTATAAGACCTTAGTATTTCAATTCATTTTTCATGAGAAGAGCTGTATTTCCGGGATCTTTTGATCCTATAACTTTAGGACATGTAGATATTATTGAAAGAGGACTTCCGCTCTTTGATGAAATTATTCTGGCTATCGGCACCAATAGCAGTAAAAAATATATGTTTTCTTTAGAAAAACGTCTTGAGTTTCTGGAAAAAACCTTCCAAAATGAGCCCAAGATCAAAGTCACAACTTACAGCGGACTAACAGTTGATTTTTGTAAGGAAATTGAAGCAAAATTTTTACTTCGTGGTCTAAGAAACGGGATCGATCTTGAATTTGAAAAAGCTATTGGCCAAACTAACTACAAAATGGAAAATATCGAAACGGTTTTTTTAATTGCTTCTTCCGGCCTCGAACATATTTCTTCTACCATTGTTAGAGATGTGATGCAACATGGGGGGAAATATCAATTTATGGTGCCGGATTCGGTGAGTAGTGAGTAGATTTTACATTTAAGTATTCCTACTGCATTTTCTACAGAAAACTTTTAAAAATTTCTTCTAAAACCCTACAATCTCACATTACTAATAAAATCTATTTTCTACTATCTCTGTTCTAGAATCTATCCAAAAGCGATAGCGGTCTAAACTCTAATATTCCTTCACATGCCCCCAGTTTTCACCTGTTTTTATACGGTGCAACTGCATTTCTGAAATTCCAAATTGCTTCGCGATCATTTTTAAGCGTGTTCTTCGGTTGGGATCAAAAATCTTACGTTTGATGAATTTTACCTTTGTTTCGGTCAATTTTGCATGGCTTGGCAGTTTACGTACAATATTTTTGTTCTCAGGATTGCTAAATTGATGAATTTCCTTTTCACGCTTTGTAGCCCATTTTAGATTGTCCAGGCGATTATCTTTTTTATCGTAATTAAGATGAATTACAAAACGGTGCCCTTCTTTTCGCTCTAAAAATAACTGCGCCATTAATTTATGAACATACCGACTGGACCACACAGAATTTTTAAGTTTAATTCTGACCATTTCGTAGCCATTTCCGTATTTTTTTTCTTGAAGCTCCTCTTCCCCCGTTTCCGTAATTCTGATCACTCTACTAAAATTGGAAATTTTGTAGTGCTCCTTTTCCGAAACTTTTTCATCGAATATAACTTCTTTCCATTCTTCATCAAAATAACTTCTAACCATAGGGGAAAAATATCGTGTAATTTAGAAAAAATAATTAACTGCTAGACCTGTAAAATAATTGCGCGGGTAACCTGGATAATAATAACGTGGTGCTGCACCACCAAAACCAACCGCATTTGGTAAAACACTAGCAGCGTAATGCTCATCAAAAAGGCTATTAATGCCTCCGTAAATATTTAGCTGAAGATCCTTTATAATATCAAAAGCATACGCAGCTTTTAGATTTACCAGATCATAAGAATTTGTATACAGCGCATTTGCATCGTTTAGCGGAATTTCACCTACATTTCTATAAAGTGCATTGAAACTGAAACCAAAATCTGTACTAAGATCTAAGCCTGCATTAATGGTATGTTTTGGAACTCCAGGTAATTGATTGCCTGAATAATCTACTTCTTCATTCACAAAACGATCGAACTCAAAAAAGTTGAACGCTGCATTTACAAATGGACTCACCTGCCAGTTTCCAGTAAGATCTAAGCTGTATTTCCCGAAAAATTCAATTCCGTTATGATCGGTTTTCCCCGCATTGATTCCCACATATTGATCTTCAGCAACTCTTTGCGCCACCAATAAATTTCGCACCTGGATGCTGTACAAAGAAACTTCAGTATATAATCGATTATTTAACCAGTTTCCTTTAAAACCTATTTCGTAATTAAATCCTGTTTCAGCTTCTAGATCGGTGTTTATTTGCCCTTCCGGAGTTAAAGTTTCAGCAACGGTTGGAGTCGAAAACCCATGGCTTACAGATGCGTAAATATTCTTGGCTTCAGCAACTTCGTACGACAAACCCAATCTTGGAGAAAAAACGGCATCAAAAGTATAACTCCCGGTTTGATCAATATTATCTTCAGCATAAAAATCATCTAAACTATAACCGGTTGTGTTAAAATTTAAGCCGGCTTCTAACAATAAACGTTCGCTTAAATCTATATTTAATTGCGCAAAGAAATTCGCATAATGGCGATCCTGCTCATTATTACTTAGGCGTTCTCCACGCACACTACCAAGATTATCGAAATCTTCGTATAAATTTTCAAAAGTGCCGGTTTCGTACCATTCATTATAATATTGCGCGCCAAAACTAAATTCTGAAGGCAATTCAAAAAGTTTTGTAGAAAGGCTAAAATTGGTTCTTGCTCCGGCAGATAATCGCTCTTCTTTTAAAATATCGAATGGTCTTGGCTCGTAGCCATTTCTAAAACTTACAAATACACTGGTTTGATTGGTGAAATTCTCAGAAAAATGATGCTTATAACTTACGCCTAACAAACCGCGATCATAACTTTCATAACCTTTGGAAGCTCCCCAGGTAAAAGCGGCACTTTCTGGGTTATTTAAAAAATCATCCTCATTTATCGAACTTGGTATATAGGCTTTTAATTTGACGAAATTGGCCAAAAACGACAGACTATTTTTTCCTGAAGTCAGCACTTTTGCATTCACCAATCCAGATTTTCTATCGTAAGAACCATTCTCGCGCCAGCCGTCACTTTGAACATGATTATAGGTCGCAAAAACTGAAGAATTTGCTCCATTTATAGAAATTACATCAGATTTTTTCCAGGTATTGTAACTTCCACCCTGCACTTTCACACCAACCCGACTTTCATTTGCCCCGGGATCTGCGGAATATAGATTTATCGATCCGCCAAGTCCGGCACCGTAGATACTACTGGTTGGACCTTTTATCACCTCAACACGTTCTAAAGATTCCTGGTCGATATCATCTAAAGTGAGCGAACCTTCTGCGGTTGCCAGCGGAATTCCGTCGAAATATGCCTGAATTCGATTTGTAGAATACTGCGCTCTCCCGCCAATTCCCCGAATATTGATCTTATTGGTATTTAGCGCACCCTGATTTACATAAACACCAGGCACATAATTAAGATTATCAACGAAATTTACGGCGTCCGTCCTTTCCAGATCATTTTTAGACAGTAAACTTATTGCCGCAGGAGTTTTTTGTAACTCGGTTGGAATTAGCGTGCTTCTTAAAGTTACTTCGGAAAGAGATTCGTTTGAAGACAGTAGATATACCTTTAAATTAGTTTTTTCGTTTCAAATCCAATAGCGCTGAATTTTAAAGTAATGGGAAGTTCAATTTCTTCAATAGTAAAAAATCCATTATCACCAGAAACAGCAACAACTTCTGAAGCTGCTATGACATTTACATTTGCAATAGCTTCAGAAGTTGTTTTATTAATAATTTGCCCTTCTATTCTTTGGCCAAAGGATTGCTGTACACTAATTATTAAAATTAATGCGATAATTATATTCTTCAAATTTCGTTTTTTTTAATGAGCTAATAATTATTCAGCAGAAACTCTCCAAATCACTCCTCCATTATCATCATTTACCAAAAGATCTCCATTAGGCAAAGTTGTAACCCCCACCGGGCGACCATATACTTTGCTGCCATCTTCACTGGCTATAAATCCAGTTAGAAAATCTTCTGGTTGCTGTGGTTTCCCATTGGCATCAAACGGAATAAATATCACCTTGTATCCTGCAAAATTAGAACGATTCCAAGAACCATGTTGTCCTACAAATGCTCCGTTTTTATAGCGGGCAGGGAATTGATCTTTATTGTAAAATGCTAGACCTAATGAAGCCGTATGAGAACCTACCGGAACATCTGGAATTATAGCTTTTTCTACCATATCGTTATGTGGTTCTTTATGCCATCTAGGATCTTTGATATCACCATAATAAGAATATGGCCAACCGTACCAACCATTTTGTTTTACACTAGTTACATAATCTGGCACCAGATTATCACCAAGTTTATCACGTTCGTTAACGGCAGCCCAAAGCTCACCGGTAATTGGATTGTAATCTATGCCCACTGGATTTCTAAGTCCCGCAGCGTATACAACTTCGTTAGATCCATCTGGATCCATCATAAGCACATTAGCTCTGCGCTTTTCTTTTTCCATCCCGTGTTCTCCTGCGTTACTTGAAGAGCCAACAGTAACTACCAGTTTTTTACCATCTTTGCTGGCAATCAAATTTCGCGTCCAATGGTGATTGTAGCCACCGGCAGGAAGATCCTTCACCAATTCTCCTTCACCTTCAAGCGTAGTCATACCTTCTTTATAAGGCCATCTTTTTATAGCATCTACATTTGCCACATAAAAATAACCGTCTAGGATAAGCATTCCGTAGGGTTGATTTAAGTTTTCTGCAAAAATAAAGCGCTCTTCTGGTTTACCATCTTGGTTAGCATCCCTTAAAAGCGTGATTCTATTCGCACTTTTTTTAGCATCGTCACTTTCGACTACAAAAATATCTTTTTCGTTTGGAGCTACATAAGATCTTCTTGGATGCTCTAGGTCTTCAGCAAACTTAGAAACAGTAAAGCCTTTTGGTGCTACTGGCATTTTTCCTTCTGGCCAGGGCACTAATTTGCTGTTTTTTTCTACAGACTCTGAAGAATATGGAGAAGGCAATTGCAGAGAACCTACAGTTGTTTCTACAGTTACAGATGGTTGACCTGCCAATTCCTTTTTCTTTTTCTTACTTAAATTTTCCTGCATTTGTGCAAATCCAGCAAAACCAACAAATGTTAGTAAACCTACACTTATAATTTTCTTTTTCATGTTTAGCATTTTTCCCGAAAATAATCTGAAATACGCCTAAATGAAAATCAAAAGCAGTGATTAAGTATAGTTTAACAACAAAAAGCTTATACTTAGAATATTTTGTGAAAAGTGAAGACAGCAAAGCAGCAAAATCACCATCTATTTCTATGGCGAAGCCCATTAATAAGTATCTAAACTAGTAGCTTCAACATATTTTAAGTAAGTTTACAGCCTATTTTTTGTGTTATTACGTATCTATGGAAAGACTTCTTTTCTTTGGTTTTATACTGATTGTTTTTAGTTCCTGCGATTTTTCTAAGTATCAACTACAGGACGAATATGATTTTACCACACGTTTTGAAAAATCGAAAGGTAAGGAAACCGATATTTATCCTAATGTAATTCAGTTTTACGAAGATCTTTCTAAAGTTTATTCTTCAGTACAATTAAAAGCTTTTGATACTACAGACAGCGGTAAGCCTTTGCATTTGGCAATTTATAATCCAGATGCCCAGTTTGATATTGATAAAATTAAAGAAGATAAAAGTATTTTATTAGTATTAAATGGAATCCATCCGGGGGAAAGTGATGGTATCGATGCGACAATGATGCTTTTTAGAGATTTGGCGCAAGATTCTATAAAAATTCCAGAGAACGTAGTTTTAGCTACCATTCCCATTTATAATATTGGGGGTGCACTAAATAGAAACTCATTTTCCAGAACCAACCAAAATGGCCCTAAAGCATACGGATTTAGAGGAAATGCTCGTAACTACGATCTAAACCGTGATTTTGCTAAAGCAGATACTAAAAATGCGCGCGCTTTTTATAAAATATATCATTATTTAGAACCTGAAGTTTTTATAGATAATCATGTAAGCAACGGCGCCGATTATCAATATACATTAACACATCTTTTTACTCAGCACGATAGATTAGGTGGCGATATTGGCAAATACTTGGATGAAACCATGATGCCGGCTTTAGAAGATTCTCTAAAAAAGAAGAATCTTGATATTACGCCTTACGTAAATGTTTTTAATGAAGTTCCTGAAAAAGGATTTTCTCAATTTGTAGATTATCCTCGCTATTCTACAGGATATACTACTATGTGGAATACTTTAGGGATGATGGTAGAAACCCACATGCTTAAACCTTACGACAAACGTGTTTGGGGAACTTACGAGTTAATGCGGTCGATGATCGCCATTACAGATAATCAATCTGAAAAAATAAAAGAACTAAGAGCTTCAGAAAATAAGAAATATCTCACCAAACGCTGGTATCCTATTCACTACAAACCAAATATGGAAAATCCCAGTATACGTGAGTTTAAAGGATTTGAAGGCGAAATGATACCGAGTGAAGTTACCGGTGGAGAACGATTAAAATACGATCGCAATAAACCTTTTACAAAAGACATCGAATATTTCAATAATTTTGTGGCTGAAGACCGTGTTGATATTCCCAGAGGATATATTATTCCGCAAGGATGGTGGAACGTCATCGATCTTTTGAAGATGAATAATATTAAAATGAAAGCTTTTGATAAGGATACCGTTTTATATGTTCAGCAATACAAAATTGAAAATTACGAAACTGTAGAATCAGCCTACGAAGGGCACTACATGCATAAAAATATCGAAGTCTCGGCAAGCATGGATTCAATTTCCTTTAGAAAAGGAGATTACTATGTAAGTACCTTTCAGGATGGCGTTAGATATTTGCTGGAAATGCTAGAACCGGCTGCAGAAGATTCCTTCTTCAATTGGAATTATTTCGATACCGTACTTCAGCAAAAAGAACATTTCTCGCCTTATGTTTTCGAAGATATTGCGAAAGATCTACTGGATAAAAACCCAGAATTAAAAAGTTCCTTTGAGGAAGAAAAAAATAACAATGCCGATTTCGCCAAAAATTGGTATGCACAATTAGAATGGATACATAAACATTCTAAATATTATGAAGCGGCACATTTGCAATATCCGATTTTCAGGATTCCACGTTAATTTTTGGAGCAGGAATTTCTTCGTCCTCAAACAACAATTTGATGTTTGCGTAAGAGTTATCAAGGGCTTTTTCAGCTTTGGCAGGACTTTTCCATTTCACCTTTTCTATACCTTCTTTTTCTTGCGGAATTAATTCACCATCAAAATTACTGGTCATGTTATACCAGTATGTTTCTTTTAGGCGATATTTGCCTTTACGTTTAAATATATGAAATGTAGTTCTAAGAAAGCTTGTAATTTCTAAACCCGAAATTGCAGTTTCTTCTTCTACTTCTCTAATAGCACATTCTTCAATACTCTCTCCTTTTTCAATCTTACCTTTTGGAAGATCCCACTTATCATTTCTGAATATAAAAAGTATTTCCCCTTTTGGATTATATACCTTACCACCACCTGCAATAACAGGTTTTATCTTTTTCCGTAGAAATTTAAGCAGTTTTTCTTCTTTTTTGTGGTATAAATTTACATGAGTAATTTTCCCCTTATTTATTTTTCTGATTAAACGCTTTAATCGTACGGTTTTAATCGAATAAGTTTTATACTCACCTCCTAAATCTTTATTTGTAGAAAGAATTATCGGGGTATCATTCACAAAAACTTTATACATTTGTAGTATGATTTTAAACAAAGAAACAGCAATAAAAACTGCTGAAGTATTATTGCAAATTAAAGCAATTAAATTAGAACCACAAGAGCCATTTACATGGGCCAGTGGATGGAAGTCTCCTATATACTGCGATAATCGTATAGTACTCTCTTATCCTTTAATAAGAAATTTTATACGAGAAAACTTTGCTAAGCAGATAGAAGAAATTTACGGAAAACCCGATGTAATCGCAGCTGTAGCTACCGGAGCCATAGGTATAGGAATGCTAGTTGCTGAGTATTTAAGTCTTCCTTTTGTATATGTTCGACCTGAAGCTAAATCTCATGGAAGAAAAAACCAGATCGAAGGAAATCTTGAAGCAGGGCAAACCGTCGTTGTTATCGAAGATCTTATTAGTACAGGCGGGAGTAGTTTAAATGCAGTAAAAGCACTTAGGGATAGCGGAGCCAATGTAAAGGGCATGCTAGCTATATTTTCTTATGGTTTCGATATTGCTGAAGAAAACATTAAGAACGCCAATCTAGAGGTTCATACATTAAGCAATTACGAATATCTAATTGATACTGCGCAACGTACCAGTTATATTAAAGAATCTGAAGTTGAAATTTTAAAAAGCTGGAGAGAAGATCCGGCAAAATGGAGCCCACTATAGTATGAATTTAGAAAGTCCAAAAGTAACTGCAAGTAAGAGTCAGCAAGAAATGTTCAATTTCCTGACGAACGTAGAGAATTACGATCAAATAATGCCTAGCAGCAAGGAGAAATTTGAGGTATTGTCTTCAGAGAAATTTCTTTTTCAATTAAAAGGAATGCCAGAGATTGCACTTAAAATAGTGAATACCGACGAGCCAAATTTAGTGGTTTTAGGTTCTGGATCTGATAAATTTCCTTTCACCCTAACTATTCATATCGATCAGGCTGGTACAGGTAGCGAAGTTCAGCTTTTATTTAACGGTGAATTTAATGCGATGATGGCGATGATGGTTAAAAGTCCATTACAGAAATTTATAAATAGCCTGAGCGAAAATATTTCTAAATTATAGTTTACGATATTCGATAAATCTAAAAGCTGTTTTAAAATTCAATGTTTTGAAACAGCTTTTTTTAATACATCAGCTTTACTTCTTTCAAATCGAAAGTTTTATAAACAGAATCTTTAACTTCAACATTTAAAAGTCCGCTAGTAGTTACTCCACGTATAATTCCGCTAAAATATTCTCCGTTGGGCCATTGAAATGTGGAAACGATATCTTTCTTAAACATCAAAGAAGCATATTCTTCTAAAATAAGTGTTTCTTTTTCTTCTGAAAGCAATTCGAGTCTCCCTACTAACTCTTTCAAAATATTATTTAAAATTTCATCAAGATCAAATTCGTTACCGGTTTGTAATTTCATTGAAGAAGCCTGCTTAAGATTACCAAAATCATCTTGATTTACATTTAATCCAATACCTATTACACTAGCCGCGATGTCAGTTTGTTTTAGAATATTTTCGATAAGAATGCCACACATCTTAAAATTCACTGACATTATGTCGTTGGGCCATTTTACAGATAATTTAGGAACATTAAACCTATCAAGAACCTTAATCACCGCCAACGATACGACAGCATTTAATAAAAAATGATGATTAACCGTTACCTTAACTTTAGGATAAAGCAAGCTGAAAGTTAGATTTTTGCCAGGTGCAACATTCCAAACAGCTCCTCTTTGCCCCTTACCTTTAGTTTGAAAACGGGCAGCAATGCAAACAGATTCGAAGCTAGAATTATCATTGTAATATTGCTTTGCAAAGTCGTTTGTAGACGGGATGGCATTAACTTTGATTATACGCATAATAGACTAATGAAAAGATTGTCGCTAAATGTTGTGTTAAGTAGGTCTATAAAAAGCCAAAAAAACATAACTTTGCGTAAATAAATAAATTTAATGACGAAAAAAGTAACAAACAACGATCAACTTATAGCACATATCATTAAGGGAATTGAAGATGTAAAGGGAAATGATATCGATATCCTCGACTTAAGAGAGATTGAAAATACAGTTTGTGATTATTTTGTTATCTGCAACGGTACTTCCAACACTCAGGTAAACGCCATAGTTAATTCAGTTCAAAAATCCGTAAGTAAAGCTTTAAAAGATAAGCCCTGGCATATCGAAGGTAGCGAAAATGCCGAGTGGGTTTTAATGGATTATGTAAATGTTGTTGTTCATGTGTTCCAGAAACACATTAGAGAATTTTACGACATCGAAAGTTTGTGGGGAGATGCAAAGATCACATCGATCGAAACAAAGTATTAATTATTTAGAAGAAGACCAAGAATGGCTAAAAAGCAATCAAATAAAAAATTAGACCCTAAAAAACCTAAGTTTAGTGCATATTGGATTTATGCAGTAATCATATTGGTGTTTTTAGGAATTAACTTTTTTGGAGGAAGTGGATTTGGTGAACCATCAAAAATCACCCCTCAGCAGTACATGGACTACCTTTCTGAAGGAGATATTCAGAAAACAGTTGTCATAAACAGATCGATCGCTAAAGTTTATCTTACCGACGAGGCTAAAGAAAAAGCGATCCACAAAAAAAGTGGAGAATCAGACTTTTTAAGTACCGGTAGTGCTCCAGATTATAGTTTTCAGATAGGAAGTTTAGACAAATTTCAGGAAGATATAGAAACTATTGAGAAAGAAGACAATGTTAGCGCTAAACTTAGCTTCGATAGCGATAATAATGTTTTGGGAGATATACTAATTACGCTGTTACCATTTGTACTTATCATTGGTATTTGGATTTTCATTATGCGAAAAATGAGTTCAGGTGGCGCAGGTGGTGCCGGTGGACAAATTTTCAATATTGGAAAATCAAAGGCTAAGTTATTTGATCAAAATACAGATGTAAAAACCTCTTTTAAAAACGTTGCCGGATTAGAAGGTGCTAAAGAAGAAGTTCAGGAAATTGTAGACTTCTTAAAACAACCAGAAAAATACACCAGCTTAGGTGGTAAAATTCCAAAGGGAGCTCTTTTAGTAGGACCTCCTGGAACTGGTAAAACATTATTAGCTAAAGCCGTTGCCGGTGAAGCCAAAGTACCTTTCTTCTCTCTTTCAGGATCAGATTTTGTAGAGATGTTTGTTGGAGTTGGTGCCTCTAGAGTTAGAGATTTATTTAAACAAGCTAAAGAAAAATCTCCATCAATTATTTTTATTGATGAGATTGATGCCATTGGTCGCGCTCGTGGAAAAAGTAATTTTTCTGGATCTAACGATGAGCGTGAAAACACACTAAACCAGCTATTGACTGAAATGGATGGTTTTGGCACAAATACCAATGTAATTGTAATTGCGGCAACCAACCGGGCAGATGTTCTGGATAAAGCATTAATGCGTGCTGGTCGTTTTGATAGACAGATCTATGTAGATCTTCCAGATTTAAATGAAAGACGTGAGATTTTTGAAGTTCATTTAAAGCCACTTAAAAAGGTAGCCGACGAACTTGATACTGAATTTCTTGCAAAGCAGACTCCGGGATTTTCTGGTGCAGACATTGCAAATGTTTGTAACGAAGCAGCGCTTATCGCGGCCAGAAAAGGAAACAAAGCGGTGGGCAAACAAGATTTCTTAGATGCCGTAGATCGTATTGTAGGAGGTCTTGAAAAGAAAAATAAAATTATTACTCCAGACGAGAAAAAAGCAATTGCTTTTCACGAAGCTGGTCACGCCACGGTGAGTTGGATGCTCGAGCATGCAGCGCCACTAGTAAAAGTTACCATTGTACCACGTGGACAATCCTTAGGAGCTGCCTGGTATTTGCCTGAAGAGCGATTAATCGTTAGGCCAGAGCAAATGTTGGATGAGATGTGCGCCGCTCTTGGTGGTCGCGCCGCAGAAAAGGTTATTTTCGATAAAATTTCAACAGGTGCTTTAAGTGATCTAGAAAAAGTAACTAAACAAGCAAAAGCTATGGTTACTATTTACGGTCTAAATGATAAAGTAGGTAATCTTACTTACTATGATTCATCTGGACAGAGTGAATACAATTTCACGAAGCCATATAGTGAAAAAACATCGGAGCTTATTGACAAAGAAATTTCAAATCTAATTGAAAGTCAATATCAAAGAGCTTTAGATCTTTTAACCGAAAACAGAGATAAGCTTACCCAGTTAGCTGAAATTTTATTGGATAAAGAAGTAATCTTTAAAGACGATTTACAAAATATTTTTGGAGAACGACCATTCAATAAAAATACGGCACATTTAAATGAGGTTAGAGAAAGTGAAGAATCTGCTCCTACTACATCTAATCTAAATTTACCTGAAAATTCAAGCGACGAAGGAATTAAAAATAATTCTTCGATAGATAAATAAAATTTATATCAACTGCTAAAAAATCTTAATTTACCTAAGGGTTAAATTAAGATTTTTTACCTTTGATTAAAATGATGTTTACAACCACACTCAGAACTATATGAATCTATTTAGAAGATTCTTAAACCCTAATAAATCAAAATCAGACAAAGATCAGGAAACGCCTGATAAAACTGATCGTGGGAAATATATGCCAGAGGTGAAACTTCCCACCGATGAACGTTTTATGCTGAATTTCAAAAATAACGGGGGAAAATTTTTATATTGTGAAGATGAGGCTGAAATTCAGGAAGCCTTTGATAATATTCTTCTAGAAAATGATTGGTACGAAAAGCAGTGTTGTTGCTTTGATGAAAATTTAAAAAATAAATTCGATAGTTTTAATTTAGATTTTAATTCTTCAGCAAACGCTCCTTTTTTTCTTTCTACCTGCGAATATCTAGTTGCCAATGATGGATCTATACTTATCTCTAGCAACCAGATTAAAGAAAGGAAGCTTAGAGAATTACCGGCAGATTTTATTATCTTATCTTCTACAAGCCAATTAATAGACAGTATCGGTGAAGGTTTGCGAGGTATCAAGTTTAAAAATAAACAACGAATTCCTTCAAATATTACCACCATTAAGAATTTTGAACCACAGAAAGAAAGTGATTTTATGAGCTACGGTAGTAGTAGCAAAAATTTGTATTTGCTTCTTCTGGAAGATCTTTAATATTTATGAGGGAAGCGATAATTAGAACAGTATCAGGATTACTATATATATCAATATTAGTAGCCTCTATCCTTTCTTCTGAATTAATTTTTATTGGTCTTTTTTACATACTTGGGCTTATCTGTCTTATCGAAATGCAAAAGTTATTGCATTTAAAAAGTTACGCGCTATACGCAGTACAAGCCTTATTATTTTATCTTTTCAGCTTTTTAAAATTTGATCAAAACGCCACGCTAATTCTTTTGGCGGTTACCATATTTGTAAATTTATTTTTAGTAAAAGATCTGTTGGTAATTCGTAAAATACCGGTATTTGAAAAAAAGAAATACATTATTATTATCTTTTATCTAATATCGTCGGTTATTTTTTTAACGCTTATCCCAACTATCGAAGGTGAATTTAAACCGAAGCTCGTTGTAGGCATTTTTGGTTTAATTTGGACTAATGATACTTTTGCTTATATTGTAGGTAAGAATTTTGGAAAACGTAAATTATTCGAAAGAATTTCTCCTAATAAAACTGTAGAAGGCTTTATTGGAGGTATTATATTTACTGCAATTGTAAGTTATTTCATAGCAGATTACACCTCCTTTCTAAATCCGTTAGATTGGGTAGGTTTAGCGATTTTCATTAGTGTTTTTGGTACTTTAGGAGATCTAATCCAATCTAAATTTAAACGTCAGGCCGGCGTAAAAGATAGTGGAAATCTAATGCCAGGACACGGTGGTTTGTTTGATAGACTAGATAGTATTATTTTTGCGGCCCCATTTGTTTATGCTTACTTATACCTTTTAAATTATGTTTCATAAAGAAGGCTACAAAATCATGGCTATTACTGCAGTTTCACTGTTGGTAATAAATATTGGTTCTTATTCGTTAATTAATCAATATTGGATAAAATTTGCCATTTTAGCGGCATCAATACTATTCTTTGCTTTAATTGTCCAGTTTTTCAGAAACCCGAAAAGGCAAACTGCTATAAATGACAATAATGTTGTTGCTCCCGTAGATGGTAAGGTTGTAGTTATTGAAGAGGTTTTTGAGAAAGAATTCTTTCAAGAAAAAAGACTACAGGTAAGTATTTTCATGTCTCCTCTTAATGTGCATGTTACTAGACACCCAATTGGCGGAAAAGTAAAATATAGTAAATATCATCCAGGTAAGTTTTTGGTTGCCTGGCATCCAAAATCGAGTGAAGAAAACGAGAGAACTACTGTAGTAGTAGAAAACCCCGTAACAGGACCAATATTATATCGCCAGATAGCCGGAGCTTTAGCTAAGCGTATAGTTAATTATGCTGAAGAAGGCAAAGATGTGGTACAGGGTAGCGATAGTGGATTCATAAAATTTGGATCACGTGTAGATGTTTTTTTACCTCTTGGCACTCCTATCAATGTTGCATTAAATGAAAAAGTAAAAGGCGGAATTACCGTTATTGCTGAAGTTTAAATTTATGTTTTAGTTATGCCTGAAAGTAACAGGAATCGTTTTTTGAAAGCTTACGAAATAGCCAGCAATACCAGCAAAAAATTACCTCCAGATATTATGCTGCATTTTTATGCTTATTATAAAAGAGCTACAGAAAATAATGGCTTTTACATCCCACCTTCTGAAGGTGGAGATCTTAGAAGCGCATTTAAAATTAACGCTCTTTTTCAGGTTAAAGATCTAAGCAAAAAAGAAGCTGAAGAAAAATATATTGAACTTGTTGAAAAACATATTGGCAAAGTTCCTGAATAGATATTAGATATTAAGACACTATAAAGCTCGAAATCACGAGGAGTATTAAGCGATTATTTTTTTCAGCATTCTCGATTCGAAAAATTCTATTTTCCAATCTTACTTTTCTTAAAAAAAAGAGGCAAATAAAAAAGCCCCACTAGATGTGAGGCTTAATTTATATTTGATCTGTATTTTTACTTTAAGCTTGACAAACTTGCTTTTAAAGCTTCAATTTTAGCTTCTGCATCAGCTTTTTTAGCTTTTTCTACTGCAACCACCTTATCTGGCGCATTGTTTACAAAACGCTCATTAGAAAGCTTTTTATTTACTGAATTTAAGAAACCTTCAGTGTATTTTAATTCTTCCTCTAATTTTGCAATTTCAGCTTCTACATCAATTGCTCCACCAACCGGAATAAAATAATCGTTAGATTTCACTCTAAAGGATAACGCACCTTCAACCTGGTCGTTTACATATTCCAGATTTTCGATATTACCCATTTTAGCGATCACTTTGTCAAACGAGTCTGAAACTTTATCGTTATTCTGAATTTTAAGATCAATGGTATTTTTAAACGCAATGTTTTTATCAGTTCTAATTTTTCTAATACCTGAAATAACTTCAGAGGCGAAAGCAAACTCGCTAATAATCTTCTCATCATAAGAAACTTGTTCTGGCCATTTCGCCACGATCAAAGCTTCTTGCGGAGTTCGTTCACTTATGGTTTGCCAAATCTCTTCAGTAACAAAAGGCATAAAAGGATGAAGAATGCGTAGATTATCTTCTAAAATAGTAATTACCGCATCAAAAGTTTTCTTATCGATTGGCTGCTCGTAACCCGGTTTTACCATTTCTAAAAACCAGCTACAATAGTCATCCCAAATCAATTTATAAGTTCCCATCAAAGCATCGCTAATTCTGTATTTAGAATAATGATCTTCGATTTCAGCTAAACTTTTCTGGAATTTTGCTTTATACCAGTCGATTGCAATTTTAGAAGTTTCTGGCTGCTCGATTTCGGCTGAAACTTCCCATCCCATTACCAAACGGAATGCATTCCAGATTTTGTTAGCAAAAGCACTTCCCTGCTTACAAAGATCCTCATCGAACATTAAATCATTTCCGGCAGGAGAACTCAATAACATCCCTACGCGAACACCATCGGCACCGTATTGATCGATCAACCCTAGCGGATCTGGCGAGTTCCCTAAAGATTTAGACATTTTACGACGCTGTTTATCTCTAACAATTCCTGTTAAGTAAACATTTTTGAATGGTCGTTCCCCGCGATATTCGTAACCTGCAATGATCATTCTTGCTACCCAGAAAAATAAAATCTCTGGTGCAGTTACTAAATCATTGGTTGGATAATAATAGTTTATTTCTTCATTTTCTGGCTCTAAAACTCCGTTGAAAACACTCATTGGCCATAACCATGAAGAGAACCAGGTATCTAAAGCATCTTTATCCTGTGTTAGATCTTCAGTAGTTAAAGCTGAATTTCCTGTTTTATCTTGTGCTTTCTTTACTGCATCTTCAAGTGATTCTGCAACTACAAAATCATTAGTACCATCGCCATAATAATAAGCCGGAATTTGGTGTCCCCACCAAAGCTGCCGTGAAATATTCCAGTCACGCACATTTTCCATCCAGTGACGGTACGTGCTTAAAAATTTCTCTGGCACTAAATTAATATCATCACCAACTACAGCATCGATCGCTGGTTGCGCCAGGTCTTTCATTTTTAAAAACCACTGGTCACTTAGTTTTGGTTCGATAACCGCACCGGTACGTTCGCTGGTGCCCACTTTATTGGTATGCTCTTCAGTTTTTACTAAAACTCCAGATTCTTTTAATTCAGCTACAATTTCTTTTCTAACTTCAAAACGATCTTTCCCCGCATAATGCATTCCGAAGTCATTCAGCGTAGCATCATCATTAAAAATATCGATAATTTCAAGATTGTGCTTATCTCCCAACACTTTATCATTCTCGTCGTGTGCAGGTGTAACTTTTAAGCAACCTGTACCAAATTCGAGATCAACATATTCATCTTCAATTATAGGAATCACTCGACCACAAATAGGCACGATTGCTTTTTTCCCTTTTAGATGCGTAAAACGCTCGTCGTTGGGGTTAATGCAAATCGCTGTATCTCCAAGAATAGTTTCAGGACGCGTGGTAGCAATCGTTACGACCTCATCACTTCCTTCGATCTTATAATTCAGGTAATATAAATGCCCTTGTTTTTCCTGATAGATCACCTCTTCGTCAGACAGCGTTGTCTTTGCTTCAGGATCCCAGTTCACCATTCTAAATCCACGATAAACCAGACCTTTCTCATATAGATCTACAAAAACTTTAATTACAGAGGCAGACATATTGTCGTCCATTGTAAACTTTGTACGATCCCAATCGCAGGAAGCTCCCAATTTCTTAAGCTGATCCAGGATAATCCCGCCATGTTTATACGTCCATTCCCAGGCGTGTTCCAAAAATTCCTCACGCGAAAGATCATTTTTACTAATGCCCTCGCTTTTTAATTTTGCTACGACTTTCGCTTCAGTAGCGATAGAAGCGTGATCTGTACCCGGTACCCAGCACGCATTAAATCCTTTTAAACGAGCTCTTCTCACCAAAACATCCTGAATAGTATTATTCAGCATATGCCCCATATGTAAGACTCCTGTTACGTTTGGTGGCGGGATAACAATGGTATAAGGTTCTCTTTCATCTACCTCTGAGTGGAAGTATTTATGATCCATCCAGTATTTATACCATTTATCTTCTACTTTATTTGCGCTGTATTGTGAAGCGATTGCCATAATTGGTCTAGTTTTTGAAAATAAGAGCAAAAGTAATTATAAGTGAAGGAATTTAAAAGGAGTTGAATTGAATATAATTTTTGAACCTATTGCAATTCAGTGTATATTTACTATTCCGAAAAATTTTGAATTATGAAAAAACTAGTTTTAATCACCGTATTGGCCTTTATAGGTTTCAATTCTGCTGTGGCACAAAAAGCTGCCAAGATGAAATTTAAGTCTGAAACTATAGACTTTGGTGAAATAAAAAAAGGAAGCGACGGTGTTCGCGTATTTGAATTTACAAATACCGGCGATATCGATTTGGTTATAAAAGATGTGACTTCTAGTTGTGGTTGTACAATACCTACAAAACCAGAAAGCCCTGTAAAACCGGGAGAGACTGGGAAAATTGAGGTAAAATATAACACAAAGATCGTAGGTCCCATAAGAAAAACGGTTACGGTCTATTCGAATGCTGAAGAACCTACCAAAGCTCTAAAAATTAAAGGTAGAGTTTTGGATGACGAAACTGAGAATAGTGACACAAAATAATAAACGTTAAAAATCTAAAAACTCCCTTTTAAAGGGAGTTTTTTTATGCTTTTTCTGTAGCTCCACAACATCTCTTAAATTTCGATAAATCCTACCAAGATTCTTACTTTAATTTTGCATTTTTGCAACAAACATAAAACGCAAGAGAATGCCTTCTATTTCTAAAAAAGGGCTTAGCATGCCCGAATCTCCGATAAGGAAATTAGTTCCGTTTGCGGAAGCTGCAGCGAAAAAAGGTAAAAAGATATACCAGTTAAATATTGGCCAGCCAGATATTAAAACTCCAGATATTGCCATGCAGGCCGTTAAGAATAATAGTATCGAAGTTTTATCCTATAGCCACTCTGCAGGATTTGCAAGCTATCGCGAAAAACTGGCTAAATATTACGAGAGAAACGATATTCATATTACTGCGGAAGATATTATCGTGACTACTGGTGGTTCTGAAGCGCTATTATTTGCCATGGGCACCATTACCGACCCGGGAGACGAAGTAATTATTCCTGAACCGTTTTATGCAAATTACAATGGTTTTGCAACTTCAAGTGGCGTAACAATAGTTCCTATCGAATCTTCGATCGAAAATAACTTTGCATTACCTCCAATTTCAGAATTCGAAAAACTAATTACAGAAAAAACCAAAGCGATACTTCTTTGTAATCCAGGAAATCCAACGGGATATCTTTACACCAAAGAAGAAGTACAGCAAATCGCCGATCTAGCGTTAAAACATGATCTTTTTGTAGTGGCCGATGAAGTTTATCGTGAGTTCACTTATGACGGAGTAAAACATAATAGCATTATGAGTATTCCAGAATTGGCGAATAATGCTATTATGGTCGATTCGGTTTCTAAACGTTTTAGTATGTGCGGTGCTCGTATTGGATGTTTGGTTTCTAAAAACAAAGAGGTTATCACTACTGCAATGAAGTTTGCGCAAGCGAGATTAAGCCCGCCAACTTTAGCACAAATTGCAAGTGAAGCGGCTTTGGATACGCCACAGGAATATTTTGAAGAAGTAAACGAAGAATATACATTACGAAGAAATATTCTTGTAGAAGGTCTTGAAAAAATGGAAGGCGTAAAAGTTGCTAAACCAAAAGGTGCTTTTTATTGTATTGCAGAACTTCCTATAAAAAGTGCAGACGATTTTGCACAATGGCTATTAGAAGATTTTGAATACCAAGGCGAGACTGTAATGGTTGCTCCTGCTGCCGGTTTTTATTCTACACCAAATACAGGATTAAATCAGGTTCGTATCGCTTATGTTTTAAAAAGAGAAAATTTAGAGCGTGCGCTTGAAATTTTAGAAGTGGCTATTAAAGAATACACGAGTAAATAAAAGATATGAAGGTTATCCACAATGTATCTTTAAAACCCTACAATAGTTTTGGGATTGATGTTAGAGCAAATAAATTCATCAAAATCCAAACAATTGATGGTTTAAAAAAGATTTTGAGGAAAACCTACGCCGAAGAACTTTTTATTCTTGGTGGTGGTAGCAATATGCTCTTAACTGGCGATATTTCTAAAACCGTACTCCAAATTGGCTTAAAAGGAAAACAAGTTCTAGAAGAAAAAGAAGACTATGTAATTATAAAAGCTCATGCCGGGGAAAACTGGCATGAGTTTGTTTTATGGACCCTCCAACAAGATTTTGGTGGACTAGAAAATCTCTCCTTAATTCCGGGAAATGTAGGCACCTCTCCTATTCAAAATATCGGTGCTTATGGAGTAGAACTTAAAGATACTTTTGTATCCTGTGAAGCCATCAATATTCAAACCTTAGAAAGCAAAACTTTTACTTTAGAAGATTGCGAATTTGATTATAGAAATTCAGTTTTTAAAAATAAGCTGAAAGGACAATATATTATTACCAGCGTAAACTTTAAGCTTAGCACGAAAAATCATCAACTTAAGATAGATTACGGCGCTATTGAATCTGAATTGAAAGGTATCGAAAATCCTAGCATAAGAGATGTCTCTGATGCCGTTATTCGAATTCGAGAAAGCAAATTACCCAATCCAGCTGAAATTGGTAATTCAGGCAGCTTTTTTAAAAATCCGATAATTTCTACGGAAGCATTTGTAACGCTACAAAAGAATTTCCCTGAAGTTCCTAGTTATAAAATAAGCGATACAGAAGTTAAAATTCCTGCTGGCTGGCTTATCGACCAAGCCGGATTAAAAGGTTATCGCGATGGCGATGCCGGCGTGCATAAAAAACAGGCGTTAGTACTCGTAAATTATGGTAATGCTAGCGGTAGCGATATTTTAGAATTATCGCTAAAAGTTAGAGAAATTGTTAAAGAGAAATTTGGCGTCGAGCTAGAACCTGAAGTTAACATTATTTAATTATTAGCTTCAATCTTATACAGGTATCCATTAGAACATTCAGCATACTTATCAACTTTAAGTAAATATCCATTCGAACTTTTTAGAAAAATTACGTTGTCCTTTATTATAAATTGAAGTTTAGAACCAAGTATATTCTCTATAAAAAATTCACCTTCGTTATTCTCAATCTTTCTTTTTAGATCCTCATAAGAAACACCTCTATTCAGTATAAAAAACTTAGAAAATTTGGCAGTCTCTTTTTCGTCAAAATCGTCAACTTCAAAACTCTCTAAACTGCTGTTCGTTGGAATAAAAACGGTATAAGGTCCATGATTCTCCAATAAATTTGTGGCTAAATCTGCTTTCTGCAATAAAAAATGAAAATCAGTAAATTCTACATTTTCGGCAATTAGCACGGCTATGCTTCTGGATTCTTGCAGCTCTTCATTTTGCTGCTCCTGTCGCTCATCTGCCACGATTTCTTCCTTTTCAACTTCTTCAACTATAATTTCTCGTTGATGTCGCTTCATTTTCTTACAACTAAGTAAGGAGAAAAAAACTACAAAAAAGAATATATTTTTTTTCATAATATTAAATTACAGCGACTTGAGTTTTAGCTGCGGTAAAAGTTCGTTAAATATTGTAAAGCATTTACTAAACGTCCGACTTATTTTAAAAAAGAGCGAATAATTCGTATTTTTGCACCAGAAGATATTATTATGGAACTATTTGTCATAACAGCGGTTTTATTAGGATTAGCCTTTGCAGGCATTGCAATTAAAATATGGGCGAAAAAAGACGGGAAGTTTGCAGGAACTTGTGCTAGCCAAAGTCCGTTTTTAAATAAAGAGGGCGAAGCTTGCAGTTACTGTGGAAAAATGCCTGATGAAAAGTGTAAAAATCCACAACAACAGACCAATTAATGCTCAATGGCAACATTTCTATTTGCCCTTTTTCTTCTATTTGCGGCAATTAATATTGGATATTTTTTAGCTTTTTTTAAGTTTTCGGCATCCGAATCTTCTGAAGTCTATGCGACTTCATTTCCGGTTTCAGTGATCGTTTGCGCTAAAAATGAAGCTGAAAATCTACAAAACTTTCTTCCTGCTATTTTAGAGCAGGACTATCCAGATTTTGAGGTAATCGTTATTAACGATGCATCTTCAGATAACACATTAGATGTAATCGAAGAATTTCAGAAAATAGATCCTCGTATAAAAATTGTAAACGTTATAAATAATGAAGCTTTTTGGGCCAATAAAAAATACGCCCTTACTTTGGGAATCAAAAAGGCACAAAATGAACATCTAATCTTTACAGATGCCGATTGCGCACCACAATCTATACACTGGTTGCGACATATGACTTCTGGATTTACCGAAGAAAAATCTATTGTTTTGGGTTACGGCGGTTATTTTAAGTATAAAAAATCGTTTATCAATAAATTGATTCGGTTTGAAACACTTTTAACAGCTATCCAATATTTTTCTTACGCTAAAATGGGTAATCCTTACATGGGCGTAGGAAGAAATTTGGCGTATACTTCTAAACAGTTTTACAAACAAAAAGGCTTTGCATCCCATTTACACGTTCGATCTGGCGATGATGATCTTTTTGTAAATGAAGCAGCAACGAATAGAAATGTCTCTATTTGTGATCATACTGAAAGTATAACCAGGAGCGTCCCTAAAACGAGCATTACCGATTGGTTTCGACAAAAAAGACGACATGCTTCTGTAGCAAAATTCTACAAAAACAAGGATAAACTTTTGTTGGGCATATTTTATTCTGCAAGATTGCTATTTTGGATTTTTCTAGTAATGCTGTTAAGTTTAAAATATTACTGGCCATATGTAATCGGCGCCCTAGGTCTTACACTAATTATAGAAGGTATTGTATATTTTCAATCAGCTAAAAAGTTAGATGAGAGAGATATCGTTTGGCTATTTCCTATTTTAGAACCTTTTCTTATACTCTCACAATTAGGTATATTTATTGTAAATACTATTTCAAAACCTTCACATTGGAAGTAAACCAGTCGATTTTATTACAAAAAATCCAAGAAGCAAAAAAAGGAAGTCAATCGGCTTTCAACTATTTGCTGGATCAATTTTGGAATAATGTTTATGGATTTCAGCTTAAAAAAACTCAAAATGAGTATGAAGCTGAGGATATCACTATTCAAACATTTTCAAAAGCTTTTAAAAGATTAGAAACTTTCGATGAAAATTATTCTTTCAGCACTTGGCTTATTGCGATTTCGAAAAATATTCATGTAGATATTCTTCGGAAGAAAAATAGTCAGTTACGCATCAACACTATTTCTGAGGACACCGAAAAAGTGAACACCATCGTAGACGAAACACCTTCTATTGAAGATAAGCTAATTACTGAACAGAATTTAGCGCAATTGCTTCGGGATATAAAAAAATTGAAGCCGCATTATCAGGAAGTTTTAAATCTTCGGTTTTTTCAGGAAAAATCATATAAAGAGATTTCAGAATCGCTAGGTGAACCTATGAATAATGTAAAAGTTAAACTATTAAGAGCTAAGAAATTGCTCTCAGAAATAATCGAAGATCGTAAAAACTAATTAAGGTTCTTAAACTATCAACGTCTAATTATGCTATTAGATAGAATATTGTATCTTTGAATAAGAGATTTTTGCTATGAGTACAGAAACACTTACACCTTCTAAAACAGCTCCTAAAGGAAAACCGAAATGGCTTCGTGTTAAACTTCCTACAGGTAAAAAATATACCGAATTACGTAGTCTTGTAGATAAATACGATCTACATACAATTTGCACATCGGGAAGTTGCCCTAACATGGGAGAATGTTGGAGTGAAGGAACAGCCACTTTTATGATTTTAGGTAATATTTGTACTCGATCTTGTGGATTTTGTGGTGTAAAAACCGGTAGACCAGAAACGGTAGATTGGGATGAACCAGAAAAAGTAGCACGTTCTATTAAACTAATGAAGATTAAGCACGCGGTGGTTACAAGTGTAGACCGGGATGATTTAAAAGATATGGGATCGATCATTTGGGCGGAAACCGTAAAAGCAATTCGCCGAATGAATCCTGAAACCACGCTAGAAACACTTATCCCAGATTTCCAGGGAAATACCAGAAATATAGATCGTATTGTAGAAGTAGCTCCAGAGGTTGTTTCTCATAATATGGAAACCGTACGCCGTTTAACTCGCGAAGTTAGAATCCAGGCTAAATACGATCGCTCTTTAGAAGTGTTGCGTTATTTAAAAGATCAGGGCATTAATCGTACAAAATCGGGTATTATGCTTGGTCTTGGCGAAACTGAAGAAGAAGTTATCCAAACACTACACGATCTTAAAGATGCAAACGTAGATGTAGTTACAATTGGCCAATATTTACAGCCAAGTAAACGTCACTTGCCAGTAAAGCAATTTATCACTCCAGATCAATTTAAGAAATATGAAGCTATTGGTTTAGATCTTGGATTTAGACATGTAGAAAGTAGCGCACTGGTAAGATCTTCTTACAAAGCCCAAAAGCACATCAACTAACAATGCCTAAAAATATTAATCTGGGAATTAACGGTTTTGGCCGAATAGGTCGAAATTTGTTTAGGCTACTTATTGACCATCCTCAAATAAATGTGGTTGCGATAAATGATTTAGCCGATGCAAAAACACTAGCCCATCTTCTAAAGTACGATAGTGTACATGGTATTTTTAATGCCGAAATTGCTACGGAAGAAAATATTTTAATAGTAAACGGAAAAAAAACTGCGGTTTTTAATCAAGATCATCCTTCAAAAATCGATTGGAGTGCTACGGAAGTAGATGTGGTCGTTGAAGCTAGCGGAAAATTTAAAACCCGGCCAGAACTTAAAAATCATCTTAACGGAAGTGTAAAAAAAGTAATTTTATCGGTACCTCCACAAGACGAAACCATTAAAATGGTAGTCCTAGGTGTTAATGAGCATATTTTAGACGGAAGCGAAGACATTATCTCTAATGCTTCCTGTACTACAAATAATGCTGCACCTATGTTAAAGTTGATTCACGAGAATTTTAAAGTAGAACAGGCCTATATAACCACCGTACATTCTTTTACGTCAGATCAAAGCTTACACGATCAACCCCATCGAGATTTACGACGAAGTAGAGCTGCAACACAATCGATTATCCCAACAACCACGGGAGCTGCAAAAGCGTTAACCTCTATTTTCCCAGATCTAAGTAACGTAATTGGTGGCTGCGGAATAAGAGTTCCTGTACCTAATGGCTCGTTAACCGATATGACTATCAATGTCACTAAAGCAACTTCAATTAAAGAAGTGAATCATATTTTCAAGAATGCTTCAGAAAATTCTTTGCGCGGAATTTTAAGTTATACCGAAGATCCTATCGTTTCTAAAGATATTTCAGGCAATACACATTCATGTATTTTTGATGCCGAAATGACCTCTGTAATCGATGGAAAACTAATCAAACTCATTGGCTGGTATGATAATGAAATTGGATATTCTAGCAGGTTAATAGATTTAATTTCGTCTTTATATTAATTTCTGTATATTTAGCAGCAATCTTTAGCAGTTAGCTGTAAAATGAATAAGTTTAATCTTACGTATTTCCTGCTATTTTCGTGCTTTTTAGTTTTTTCTTCCAATGCCCAAAAGAAACAAGATAGAGAAGAAATCACCCATCAAATTGATAGTTTATTAAAACAAGCAGAAGTTTCTGTTAACAAATACCAATTTGATAAAGCCACTGATGAACTTAACCGATCATTAAAATTAGCTCAGGATATCAATCACAAAAGGTATACTGCTTTAGCTAGCAGCATTACCTCTAAGCTTGAATATATACTTCATGATTATGATGATGCCATAGTTTCAATTAATAGAGCTATCGCTATACAAAGAGAAATTATAGACGAAACTGGTCTTGCTTACAGCTATCTTAGCCTTTCTAAAATTTTCACACTTCAGAACAACAAAAAGGCTGCCTTAGATTATTTAAATCTTTCTGAAAAACATTATAATAAATCAAACGATCAAAATTTAGAGAAATATCTCTCCTTACTAAACCTTCAGCGAGGGATAATTGCATTAAACTTAGAAAATGCTGCTAACAAAGCTTTTACATACTTTAAAAAAGCTGGCAAAAGTATAACTTCTATTGGTTCTCCTTATGAATATAGCCGACTATATTACTATCTAGCAAAAACAGAATTAGCTCGAAACAACACGAGCGAAGCTGAAAAATATGCTAAATTAAGTTTAAATGCTGCGAAAAAGAATGAGTTTCACGGCATGGTTATGAGCAACTTTAATATTCTTAGCAATATTTATGAAGCGGAACAACACGATGCTAAAGCACTTAGCTATCTAAAATTAGCCAATAAGGAAAGATATCGACTTTTTGAAGTTAATAAAAGATCCCTAGGCAATGAATCTTATAAAGCTTACGGCAATGATGCGCTTAGAAGCGAAATCAAAGAATTATCTGAAAAAAGAAAAGAAAACGAAAGATCTCTTAAAGTAAACAAACTAACCACCATTTTAAGTGTAGCCTTAATTACTATATTATCTCTACTTACCTTATCTCTTTATAAAAATAACAATCTAAGAGCAAGAGCAAATGGTTTACTTCAAAAGAAAAATAGAGAGCTTACCATCGCTAAGGAAAATGCAGAGCGTGCCACTAAAGCCAAAGCTCAGTTTTTAAGCACAATTACCCACGAGCTTAGAACTCCACTTTATGCAGTTACGGGGCTCACACATCTTTTGTTAGAAGAAAATCCTACAGCTAATCAAAAGGAACATTTAAACTCCCTAAAATTTTCAGGAGAATATTTGCTAAGTCTTATTAATAACATACTTGATCTTAATAAATTAGAAGCAAATAAAGTTGAAGTTTTATATTCTGATTTTGATCTTGAGAAAAGAATTTCAGATGTACTAGTAGCCCTTAAAAATTCTGCTAATGATAAGAATATTAATATTCATTTTGATTTTGATAAATCCATTCCGCAGAAATTAAAGAGTGACCCGCTTAAGCTCTCACAAATTTTAATTAATCTAATTGGTAATTCTATTAAATTTACTGAAAACGGAGATATTTGGATAACGGTTACTCAAATTAGAGAAAGTATAAATGATGTGCATCTACGCTTCGAAATTAAGGATAATGGTGAAGGGATTTCGAAAGAAAAGCAAGAAACTATTTTTGAAAACTTTATTCAGGGATCTACTCAAATTAATCGAAAATTTGGCGGTACCGGTTTAGGCTTATCTATTGTAAAGAACCTCCTTAGTTTGATGGGAAGTAAAATAAATTTAGAAAGTGAGCTTGGACTAGGATCCAAATTTTGGTTTGATCTAAAATTTTTGGTAACTGAATCTGCAACTCCTGCTGAAGGGAACGACCCTAATCTTGTAGAAAATGGTGGTGATTCTTTAGTTGGTAAAGAAATCCTTGTAGTAGAGGATAATAAGATCAATCAAATGATTACCAAAAAAATCTTAGAGAAAAGAAATGCGGTGTGTGAAGTGGCAGATAACGGTACTAAAGCTATAGAAATGGTAAAGAATGCTAATTTCAACTTAGTGTTGATGGATATTCACATGCCTGGTATTAGCGGAATTGAGGCCACAAAACAAATTAGAAAATTTAATTCTAAAATACCGATTATCGCATTAACCGCGGTAACTTTAGATGACAATCTGGATGAGTTTTATCTAAATGGTTTTAATGACATCATCCCAAAACCTTATAAAACAGACGAGTTTTATCGCAAAATAAACAAACATCTTAGCATCAAAAATGCTTAGAATCTAATTTTCGTATCATCCTTTCAGAAATTTACACATTTATACGCTATAGTTTTCAAACTAAAATTCTGCGATAAATTTATTTATGCGCTTCAAAAAGTGTTCTTCATTTTCAACAAAATCGGTTTCAATAGCAACATAAAATAAAGGCGCGTTAATTTTTCCTTTTAAGCGCATAAAATCTTTTTCGGTCGCCAGAATAAATTCTTTGGTGTTTAGGGTAGCTATTTCAGCGTCGGTGAAATTATGATGATCGGCAAATTTAAGATGTTCAAAATTCGCATTTTTGGTTTTCAGAAAAGAAATAAAAGGTCCTGGCTTGGCTATGCCGGTCACTACAGTATAATTGGAGGCTAATTTATCGAATAAAAATTGCTTCCTACCATCAGATATTTTTTCAGCATATTTTATAGTTGAAAAATACAATTCCTGATATTGCTTGATCTGAAGTTTAAATCTTATATGTTCTCGTTCTTTTAGTGTAATCGATTCTGGGCATTTCGTGACCACAATTACCTGTGCACGATCTGCACCAGAATATGTTTCTCTAAGATTCCCTGTAGGCAACATAAAATCATTCGCGTATAAATCGCCGTAAGCTGTAAGTAAAATATTAAATCCTGCCTTTACTTTGCGGTGTTGAAAAGCATCATCTAGAAGTATAATTTCAGCATTTCGTTTTCTTAATTCCGCAATTCCGTTCCTACGATCGGCATCAACGGCAATCTTAGCTTCTGGAAATTTAGTTTTAAATTGTAAAGGTTCGTCTCCTGTTTCAATGGCTTTTTCATTTCCATTTAATAGTAAAAAACCTTCAGTAGATCTTTTGTAGCCTCTGCTTAGAACAGCGATATTTTTGTAATTTAACTTCCGAAGTAAATATTCTATCATAGGGGATTTACCGGTTCCTCCCGCACTTAGATTCCCGACACAAATCACCGGGAAATCGTATGAGGCGCTTTTTAAAATTCGAGCATCAAAAAATTTATTCCTAAACCAAACAATTACGCCGTAGATAAGAGCAAATGGGAAAAGTAATTTTCGTAGTAAATTCATATTATGCAGGCTATAATATTTATCTTTGAAATCGAATTTTTATCGATTTAGCTTTTGAAAAAAATATATGTTATTGTTAACTTCAGAAGATATAAATCCTAAAAATTAATACATTATATTTTAAGCTTATCAGTCTTTAAAAAATTGATAAAAACACCTAAATAAGGTTTTCAAAATTTAAAAATATGATTATTCAGGATATCATAAAAGAAATTGAAGAATTTGCTCCATTAAATTATGCTGAGGACTTTGATAATGTTGGGCTCTTAGTAGGTGATAAAAATGCTGAAGCCACCGGAGCTTTAGTAACCTTAGATACTCTTGAGGCAACCGTAGATGAAGCTATTGCTAAGAATTGCAACCTTATTGTCAGTTTTCATCCAATTATATTTTCTGGACTTAAAAAAATTACGGGAAAGAACTATGTTGAACGAGTGGTGTTGAAAGCTATAAAAAATGATATCGCAATCTATGCAATCCATACAGCTTTAGACAATCAATATAAAGGTGTGAACGATATGATTTGTGAGAAAATCGGGCTCGTAAATCGACAAATTTTAATTCCGAAGAAAAACAGCATCAAAAAACTACTCACCTATGTTCCTAAAAATGATGCCGAAAATGTTAGAAAAGCACTCTTTGAAGTTGGCGGCGGCAGCATAGGAAATTATGATAACTGCAGTTATAATGTAAACGGGCAGGGAAGTTTTAAAGCAAATAAAAATGCTAATCCCGTAATTGGCAAACGAGGTACTATTCATTACGAAGAAGAAACACAAATAGGAATTACATTCCCAGCGCATTTAGAAGGCAAAGTTTTAAACGCGTTGTTCAAATCTCATCCCTATGAAGAAGTTGCTTACGAAATCTATACGCTGGAAAACACAAATCAGCACTTAGGTATGGGAATGGTTGGAGAATTGGAAGAACCACAAGATGAAGAATCCTTTCTAAATTCTATAAAATCAACATTTAATACGGGTTGCGTAAGACATTCGGCATTCTTAGAAAAACCTATTAAAAAAGTTGCCGTTTTAGGTGGAAGTGGCGCTTTTGCGATCGAAAATGCAAAAAGAGCCGGTGCAGATATCTACATCACGGCAGATTTAAAATACCACGACTTTTATAAAGCCGAGAAAAACATCATCTTAGCCGATATTGGACACTATGAAAGTGAACAATTTACAAAAAATTTACTATATTCTTTTTTAACGAAAAAATTTAGTAATTTTGCACTTATTTTAGCAGAGACAAATAGCAATCCTATCAAGTATATTTAAGTATGGCAAAGAAAAATGATCTTACTGTAGAAGAGAAGTTAAGAGCTTTATACGATCTTCAGTTGGTAGATTCCAGAATTGATGAAATTCGAAACGTGCGAGGCGAACTTCCTTTAGAGGTAGAGGATTTAGAAGATGAAGTAGCCGGACTGAATAAACGTTTACAAAAATTAGATGATGATATCGATGTGATAAACACCGATATTAAAAGCAAGAAGAATCTTATTGACGAGTCTAAAACGACCATCAAAAAATATTCTGAGCAGCAAAAAAATGTTCGTAACAACAGAGAATTCAACGCATTAAGTAAAGAAGTTGAATTTCAGGAGTTAGAAATCGAACTTGCAGAGAAACACATCAAAGAGTACAAAGTTCAAATCGAGCAAAAAAAGCAGATTATTGAGCAAACTCAAGAAAGACTTAAAGATCGTGAGGCTCACTTAGAGCATAAAAAAGGAGAACTTGATGCTATCTTGGCCGAAACTGAGAAAGAAGAACAAGCACTAATCGATAGATCTGAGCAATACGAAACAGAAATTGATACCCGTTTAGTAAAAGCTTACAAGCGCATTCGTACCAATGTTAAAAATGGACTAGCCATTGTACCGGTAGAACGTGGTGCATCTGGAGGATCTTATTTTACTATTCCGCCACAGGTTATTATGGAAATTGCCGGAAGAAAGAAAATCATCACAGACGAGCACAGTGGTCGTATTCTTGTAGATGAAGATCTTGCGAAAGAAGAAAAAGAAAAAATGGACAAACTTTTCCAAAGCATCTAATCGCTTAGAAATTTGATTCAATCATATCAAAAACTGCTTAGAGATATTCAATATTTCTAAGCAGTTTTTTTATGACCAAATTTCAATATTGAAAACAGCAACAATATTGATTAACAAGTATTTCACAATAAAGCAAGCTTAAAAACTTAACTTTACTTGGTAACTAACGCAAAAATTCATGATAAAGAAATCTTTTATAATCTTTTTCGCTTTACTGGCTTTTGCCTGTAAAAATGAAAATAAAGAAAACTCTACAAATCCTGACGTTAAGGTTGAAAGTAACGAGCGAGAAGTAGATGAAGAAAATGATATTAATCGCTATGATAATATTGATAATCTTTCAGATTCGATAGACACTTCTAAAACTAATAGCGCTGCCGGAGAAATTTCAGGGAGATATACTAAAGAAGATAAGTTAGATGAAGCGTGCAACTGTTATTGCATTGAAGTAAGCCTTACCGGAAATTCTGAATTCTGCCTTCAGCCAAATCAAATTTATATTAATGTAAGATTTGAAAAAGAGGATAATGTTTACCACGCTTATTATGTAAGCCCATCTTCTAAAAATAAAGACAAAAATTTACCTTGGGAAGATTTTTCTATAGACGATCCTATAGCAACACTAAATCCTAAAAAAGATGGATTGGAACTTGATTGGATAGGCTTTAAAATTGATGGAAAAATCGCTAAAGATTATGCCATCTTCGGAAAGAAAACATTAGAAGGTAATTTTACAAAAAATTAAGTAAAACATGAAACGATTTTTTTTAACAACTATAAGTCTGGTTCTTTTTGCCTGCGGAAATAATGCGCAAAACAAAACAGTTACCAAACCGGAAATAGCGAATGCAGATCCCGTTGAAGTTCCTTCAGAAAATGGACTAGAGAAAGCCTATTTTGCCAGTGGTTGTTTTTGGTGCGTAGAAGCCGTTTACGAAAGTGTAAAAGGTGTAAAAGAATCGATTTCTGGCTATTCAGGAGGACATACCAAAAATCCAACCTACGAGCAAAGTAATACCGGTAGGACGGGCCATGCGGAAAGTGTAGAGATTATTTATAATCCAGAAGTTGTGAGTTTCGAGACATTAGTTCGCGTATATTTTGGATCGCAAAATCCTACACAGGTTAATGGACAGGGACCAGATCACGGTTCGCAATATCGCTCTATTATATTTTACCAAAATGAAGAGCAAAAGAAAACAATAGAAAAAGTAAAAGCTGAAGTTGCCAAGAATTATGATAAGCCGATTGCAGCTGAAATTTTACCTTTTCAGAAATTTTGGGTTGCAGAGGATTACCATCAGGACTACGAAAAAAATCATCCAGAAAATCCTTACATACGCAACGTTTCTATACCAAGAATCAATAAATTCAAACAAAAATTTCCCGAGCTTTTAAAAGAAGATGCGCATTAGAATTTAGAGAGATTTAAAATTCAAGCTACCCGAAATTATTAATTTTAGGTAGCTTTTTTCTTTTTCTAATAATAGTTCTATGACCAACTATTTAAATTAAATCTTCATTACAAGCATATCAATATTTGATCCCGACTATCACGTAAAAGTGTATTTTTGCTGAAAAATTATATTATTCCATGAGCATTACCATCGAGAACATTCTTTTAGTAGGTTCCCTCCTACTTTTTATTAGTATACTTGCTGGTAAAACTTCTTATCGATTTGGTGTTCCCACATTGGTTCTATTCCTTTCTGTAGGTATTTTAGCGGGAAGTGAAGGTTTGGGAGGTATTTATTTTAACGATCCCGAAATTGCTCAATTTATTGGTATTGCTTCTTTAAATTTCATCTTATTTTCAGGAGGATTAGACACTAATTGGAAAAGTATCAAACCTGTTGTCTGGCAGGGTATATCATTATCTACTTTTGGTGTATTATTTACAGCTCTTGGCGTTGGTACTTTTGTTTGGGCGATAACCGATTTTTCAATTTACGAAGGTCTGCTACTAGGAGCTATTGTTTCCTCTACAGATGCTGCAGCAGTTTTCTCTATTTTACGATCAAAAAATCTTGCCTTAAAATCTCACTTGAGACCAACTTTAGAGCTAGAAAGTGGTAGTAACGATCCTATGGCTTATTTTTTGACCATAGCATTTTTGGGACTGGTACTAAATCCTGAAGAAAGTATTTGGACTATAATTCCTCTTTTTATTCAACAAATTTTAATTGGTGGTTTATTAGGTTTTATACTTGGTAAACTATGTAAAATCGTAATCAATAAGATAAAATTAGATTTTGACGGATTATACCCTGTTTTAGCCATTGCGCTAATGTTTATCGTTTTTTCTGTTACCAACTTTATGGGTGGTAACGGTTTCTTGGCGGTATATTTAAGTGGCGTTTATCTGGGGAACCAAAACCTTATCCGTAAGAAAACAATTATGCAGATGTTTGATGGTCTTGCATGGCTAATGCAGATCGTCCTTTTCCTGACTTTAGGATTATTGGTTTATCCAAGCCAGATCGTTCCTGTAGTAGGTATTGGCATTATAATTTCACTATTTTTAATTTTTATAGCACGACCGCTGGGAGTATTTATTAGTCTCAGTTTTTTTAAGATGAAAATGAGACGGCGTTGGTATGTAAGCTGGGTAGGACTACGCGGTGCTGTTCCTATTGTTTTCGCCACTTATCCACTTTTAGCCGGTGTAGAAAATGCTAATTTTATTTTTAATATTGTTTTCTTCGTTTCCCTTAGTTCGGTGATCATCCAAGGAACAAGCCTCGCTGTAGTTGCCAAATGGCTACATGTGGCTTTGCCCAACAAAGTAAAACCTAAAAGCCAGGTAGAAAGTTTTTTATCTGAAGGTGCTAAATCTGTATTGAGAGAAATTCTTATTCCTGAAAAGAACCATGCTGTAGGCAAACGTATTGTTGATCTTGGATTTCCTAAGAAAGCTATTATTGCTATGATTTCTAGACAAGAACAATTTATCACCCCAAAAGGAACAACAGAAATTGAAGCCAATGATATTTTGATTGTTCTTAGTGAAGACGATCGTACAATGACTCAGGTTTACAATACCTTAGAACTAAAAAATGATCATGAAGAAATAGAATAGTTCTTAGATACTATACCGGAAGCTCTTCGCCCAGTAATTCCAAAATTTTATGTTCTACTTCAAAAGTATCCCATTTTCCTTCAATATCAGGAATATTCATTATCTCTTTCATTATTGCTTCCTGCTTATCTCCTGTTTTTAAAGCTTCAGCATAAGAGTGATTAGAAAAGGTTACTCTGGAATACAAAGGAACCCAGGATTCCGGGTGATTTTCAGCAAATTTCTTTTCAATTTTTTTCTGAAGCAAAAATTTAGGATCGGCCGTTTTGCTACTCATTTCAATAAAATTACGGTAACTTAATTCGGCAATGGCATCAGCATTTGGTTTTCTTGCAATTTCGTATTCAGAAAATATTTTTCGCCAATCATCCCCATGTTTTTCCATTTTATCAAAAAGCACAGAAATATCTTCAAATCCGGCATTCATTCCCTGCCCGTAAAACGGTACAATAGCATGAGCTGAATCTCCTATTAGCGCAACTTTATCACCATATCGCCATGGAAAACACTTTATCGTAACCATGGTACTAGTTGGATGCGTAAAAAAATCTTTTTTCAGGTTAGAAATATCTTCTTTGATATCCGGAAAATATTGTTCAAAAAAAGCCTCGGCCTTTGCTTCGGTATCAATACTCTCAAAAGACACTTCACCTTCAAAAGGCATAAAAAGTGTACAGGTAAAACTACCATTTAAATTAGGCATGGCGATAAGCATAAACTTCCCTCTGGGCCAAATATGGAATGAGGCATTATCAAGTTTATGAGAACCGTCTATATTAGCAGGGATGGTAAGTTCTTTATAACCTACATCTATAAAATGTTGCGAATAATTAAACCTGCTTTGGCGCTGCATTTTATGGCGAACTCTAGAAAAAGCGCCATCTGCCCCAAAAATAAGATCAAATTCATATTTTTTCCAAGGCGCAGTTTCAGCATCACCGGTATAAAGTGTGGTTTGCTTCATATCGATATCCCAAACTTTTTCTTTAAACTTAAAAACAGTACCGGCTTCTTCTGCCAGGTCTATCATTTTCCGGTTTAAAATTCCGCGGGAAATAGAATAAATAGCTTCACCATCTTTGCCATATTTCTGGAAATATAGCGGCTTATCATTTACGTGCATCGCCCTTTTATCTAAAGGCAAGGCCAATTTACGAACCTCATCTTCCAAACCAATCCTTCGCAAGGCATCCCAACCGCGATTAGACATAGCCAGATTTATGGATCTACCTGAGAATTCTACTTTACGAACATCTGGACGACGATCAAAAACGGTAACCTGGTGACCTGCTTTAATTAGATAAATTGCAAGTAATGAGCCTACAAGACCAGAGCCTACAATTGCAATATTTTTGGATTGTTGCATGGATTTTTTTGAAGTACGGCAATTGTTCTATTTCTAAACAAACGCGGTTAGGTTACAAAAATACAGATATTTTATTAATAGGCCTTTTGCTTTTGCATTTACGTAACACTTAGCAGATTTGCGTTTGCTTTTCCACTACTACATTGAATGAAATAACTCATAATCTTTCATTAAATCGATACTAAAATTGGTTAATAGACAGATATCAGAACATTATAAATTATAATTTTAAAATCTATCTAAAATTAAAAATTATGGATCAAGCAAAAATTGATAATATGCGTTCGACTTTAAATAAGCTCGAAGACATAAAAAATAGCCAAGAAAGCATTATCGATAAAATTAACCATGTGATCACAGATCTTTTTGAGCATCCAGATAAAGAGCTAGAGAAAGCAATGGAAAGTGCGCATCAAAAATCGTCTGACAATGTTGAAGCCGTTGCAGAAGCTATAGAAGACTTTGAAATGAAAATCAATCAGCTAGAAACACAGGATTAATTTAAAAATCCATTAACAGCCAATAAAAAATTGGATTAGTAACTTGAGGTCAGTTTAGAGAAACTGACCTCTTTTTTTGTTTAAAAATCACATTCTACAAAATAGCTTTCTTATGAAACATGTAAGCGCAAAGGAAATCGAAAGTATGGAAAAGATTTTTCGATTAAACCTTATAAATAGTATTACGGGCTATAAAAGTGCCAATCTAATCGCTACAAAATCTAAAGATAAAGGTGTGAATGTAGCCGTATTTAGTTCGGTTACACATCTTGGGAGCGATCCTGCCCTATTAGGTTTTATTACTCGCCCCGATACTGTTCCTCGCAATACGTATAAAAATATAAAGGATAACAAGTATTTTACAGTAAATCACATTCATCAAGACATGATTGCCAAGGCACATCAAACCGCTGCCAAATACGATGAAGAAGTTTCTGAATTTCATAAAACCGGCTTGGAAGAAGAATATTTAGATGACTTTTTTGCGCCTTATGTAAAGCAATGTGCGGTAAAAATTGGTTGCGAATATGTAAACGAATACCAAATTGAAGAAAACGGAACTGCACTAGTTATTGGCGCCATTAAACATGTTTATTTTGATGAAGGCATCCAAACACCAGATGGTTGGTTACGATTGGAAGATGCCGGTACGGTTGCCATTAATGGTTTAGATGGTTATGCCCTGCCAGCGCTTTTAGATCGATTTCATTATGCAAGACCAGGCCAGGAAATTAAAAGCTTTTTTGATAACAATGAACCTAGAGATTGAAAAATGTAAAGAAGGAAAATCTTCCGCAAAAGATCTGCCCAGTTTGCAATAAACCATTCAGTTGGCGTAAAAAATGGGCTAAAAATTGGGAGGAAGTTAAGTATTGCAGTGAAAAATGCCGCAGAAACAAAACAAAATAACATGAGTGCAGGACTAATCTGGTTTGAAAATAATTTAAGAATTAAGGACAATAAGGCATTAGCTGAAGCTTGCAAAAATCACGATCGCGCAATTGCTATTTATTGTTTTGATCCCAGAAAGTTTGAAATCACTAGATACGGTTTCCCAAAAACTGGAAAATTTAGAACGAAATTTCTAATTGAAAGTATTATTCAACTTCAGCAAAATCTAGAGAATCTAAATATAAGTCTTCTTATTTTTCAGAAAAAACCGGAAGAAATTATTCCTGAAATTGCCGAAAATCATAAAATTGAAGCCCTTTATTTGCAGGAAGAATGGACTTCAGAAGAAAGCAAAGTTATTGAAGCGGTAAAAAATAAACTTCCAAATACCGAATTTCGATCTTTTTACACGCAATTTTTATTTCATCCTGATGATATTCCTTATAACGACTTCAGTGAAATTCCGAAAGTCTATACAGAATTTCGAAAAAAATGCGAGAAACATGTTGAAGTCCGAAAAGAAATTGAAATTCCGCAGCAAAAACCAAACAGTAATTTACTAAAAAATACTTCAGAAATACCGAGTCTTGATCAATTAGGATTTGAAGAATTTCAGCAGGATTCCAGAACGGCTTTTCCGTTTAAAGGCGGTGAAGACGAAGCTTGGAAAAGAATTCAGGAGTACTTTTGGGACACCAAAAAGCTTTCAGAATATAAACAAAAACGAAACGGACTACTGGGTAAAGACTATAGTTCTAAACTTTCTGCTTGGTTAGCACACGGAAGTATTTCTGCAGTAAGTATCTATCATGAAGTTAAAAAATTTGAAAAGGAAATCACCAAAAATGAAGATACGTATTGGTTGATTTTCGAGCTTATCTGGCGAGACTTTTTTAAATTCATTTCTTTAAAACATGGCAATTCAATTTTTAAGCTCGGCGGAATTCTGAATAAAGAATTAGATTGGAATTTCGATAAAACCAGTTTAAAAAATTGGATTAATGGCGAAACCAAAGAAGATTTTGTGAATGCGAATATGAAAGAAATTGCCAAAACCGGATTTATGAGTAATCGTGGTCGGCAAAATGTAAATAGCTATTGGGCAAAAGAATTGGAACAGGATTGGCGAGCCGGTGCTGCATATTTTGAGAGTGTTTTGATCGATTACGATGTGCATAGCAATTGGGGAAATTGGATGTACAATAGCGGTGTCGGGAATGATCCGCGTGATAGAAAATTCAATATCAAATCTCAAGCAGATCGTTACGATCCAAATAATGAATACCAAAATACATGGTTGAAACATTGAAAAGACTACGATTAATTTTAGGCGATCAGTTAAATCATCAACACAGCTGGTTTAAAGAAGAGCAGGAAAATATCACCTATATTTTTATGGAAATGCGCCAGGAAACCGATTATACGGTGCATCATATCCAGAAAGTAGTAGGTTTCTTTTTAGCGATGCGCAATTTTGCAGATCATTTAAAAGAGCGTGATCATCAAGTTATTTATTATCGTATTTCAGATGAAAATAATCAGCAAGATCTAGCCGAAAATATAAAACAATTGATTGCTGAAAATGATATTGAAAAGTTCGAGTATCAATTACCAGATGAATATCGTTTAGACGAACAATTAAAAAAGATTTGTGATTCGCTTTCGATCCAAACGGAAGCCTACGACACCGAGCATTTTTTGACTAAACGTGATGATCTTGAAAAATTTTATGCAGGCAAGAAGCAAATGACTATGGAGTATTTCTACCGCGATATGCGAAAGAAATACGATATTATGATGGCTACCAAAAACGATCCTGAAGGTGGAAAATGGAACTTTGACAAATCGAACCGAAAAAAATGGACAGGAAAACCTGAGATTCCGCATGAGCGTGGTTTTAGAAAAGATGTTTCAGCTTTAGTAAAAGAAATTGAAGAAGCCGGCATCAAAACAATAGGCAACATTGACGAGAAAAGCTTCAACTGGCCCACGTCTAGAGAAGATGGTCTTTCTGTTCTAAACTACTTCTGTAAAAATCTTTTAATTCATTTTGGGGATTTTCAGGATGCGTTGCATACCGATAAAGCTTATCTTTTTCACTCCCGACTTTCCTTCTGCATGAATACGAAAATGCTAAGCCCAAAGGAGGTTATTGACTCGGTTGTTGGATATTATTATGATCATACAGATGAAATTGATATTTCTCAGGTTGAAGGTTTTGTGCGGCAAATTTTAGGTTGGCGAGAATATATGCGTGGTATTTATTGGTTAAAAATGCCGGGATATCGCAGAAGTAATAAACTCGATAACCAAAATGAGTTGCCTCCTTTTTATTGGAATGGGAATACTAAAATGAATTGCTTGCATCACGCTATTACCCAAAGTTTAGATAATGCGTATGCGCATCACATCCAGCGCTTAATGATTACCGGCAATTATGCGTTGCTTACGCAATGCCATCCTGATGAAGTTGATGCTTGGTATTTAGGGATTTATATCGATGCGATTGAATGGGTAGAAATCACCAATACCCGCGGAATGAGTCAGTTTGCCGATGGTGGAATAGTTGCCACCAAACCCTATGTTTCTAGCGGTAGCTACATTAATAAAATGAGTAATTATTGTAAAAATTGCCATTATAAAGTAAGCAAAAAAACAGAAGAAGATGCCTGCCCATTCAATAGTTTGTATTGGAATTTTCTAGATGACAAGAAAGAATACTTCAGAAACAACCAACGAATGAATATGATGATGAGTTTATTAGAAAAGAAAGATGCTCAAGAAATTACTAAAATTAAAGAGCGTGCAGCCCAAATTATTAAAAACCCATCAGATTTTTAACAAACGAGTTAATTACGAGTTAAATAGTTTTAGTGGATTGTGCTTTTATCTAAATTAGCTTCAACTAACTGTTAAGAAAGCATTTAATGCTTGCTAACTAACCAAAAAATTAAACGAACAATTAACTAACGTGGTTGCTAAGCCACCAAAAAACCAACTGAAATGAGAGATTTAATTTGGCTAATTATTGTGTTACTAGTTATAGGATGGCTTGTAGGTTATTTTGCATTTCCAGATTTAGGAAGCATCATACATATCCTTATTGTTATTGCTGTAATCTTGATATTGTATAAATTACTCACAGGACGTAGGTTATAATTCAACTACATTTCTAAAATCTACAAACCTCTTGATCTTCAAGAGGTTTCTTTTTTTTTATCGCGCTATTTAATTAAAAATCTAATTGATTGTTTTGTATCTTTATTGCTACGCTAAACATTAAGAGATGAAAAAAATTATTCTACCCTTTCTATTTGTACTAAGTATCGTTGCATGTAAAAATACCGAAAATGAAAATACTTCTTCGGAAATGGATACTGAAACTACTGAAGTAACCACATCAAATGAAAAAGAAGGTATCGGCAAAACCATCGCAATGGCTAATGGTTTAGATAAATTTGAAAAAGCTGAAGAAATTGAGTTTACCTTCAACGTTAAAATTCAGGATTCCCTTCGAAGCTCTCGACACTGGAAATGGAATAGAAAAACAAACGAGATTAGTTTAACCGAAGGCGACACCACTCTTAGCTACACTAAAAACGACTCTATCCCTCAAGATAAAAAAGACATTGATCAAAAATTTATAAATGATTCGTATTGGTTATTATTCCCTTATCAATTAGTATGGAGCGATGCAAAACTTACTGAAGAAAAAGAAGTCGCTGCACCTATTAGCGGTGATACCCTTAGCAAATTAGAGGTTGCTTATAGCAATGACGGTGGATACACTCCGGGTGACACGTATGATATTTATTACGGAAATGATAATATGATCAAAGAATGGGTTTACAAAGCTGCTGCTGGCGATCGCCAAATGGCTACAACCTGGGAAGATTACGAAGAGTTTATGAGCATCCCAATTGCCAAAATGCATAAATCTGAAGATGGAAGTTTTCAACTTTACTTTACCGATATTGTAATAAAATAAACTTCATTTTTTATAGAATATTAAAGCCAGATATTTATAATTTTTCATATAAATCGCTGGCTTTTTTATTTAACTTTGATTGGGGCTATAACTCTTTCCAGTCTGGAGATCTGAAATCTTCTTCAACTATGTTTTGAAAAAGTTTAATTTCTTCATCAGCTATTTTATGGTTTCCACCAGTAAGCAATAATTTTAAATGTTTCAGATCTTTAAGATTAAGAATACTTTCAATATTATTATCTGCAATTCCTAGTTCCTCCAGATTTTTCAGTTTTTCTATTCCATTCAAATTTTTAATACCTGTATGCCATAAATACAATATTTTAAGCTCAGCTAAACCTGAAATTGTATTTATATCTTCTAAAGAATTATCTGAAGCAACAAAATTTGTGAGATTGGTAACGGAATCCAGAAAAGACAATTCATTTATAAAATTTGATGAAATATCTAATTGCTGTAAATTTGGATGTAATTCCTCGAATATTAACTGTGATATATAATTATTAGATAGGTCTAAACTTCTCAGTCGTTGCATCGACTTTATTGCTATCTTTTTTAATTTATTATCGGAAATCCTAAGATGTCTTAAACTATTATGGGTGTGAAAATCATCGAAATCTTCCATAAGATTACCGCTTAAGTTTAGCGTAGTAAGAAACTTACAAATAGACAAATGATCAGCTTTTTCAACAGAATTATTGCTTAAGTCTAACCATGTAATTTTGTGCTTATTTGTAAAACAATCTATATTTAAAATTTGATTATTACTAAGATCTAATGCCGGTAAAGACTCCAGTTTTTTTAACGGTGTTATGTCCATTATCAAATTCCTTTCCAGGAAAACCCCTGTTAAATTTGTTAATTCAGATATTGGAGCAATATCTTTAATATTATTCCGGCCCAACTGTAACTTACGCAAATTTTTAAGGTATTGTATCCCATCTAAATTTTCAATACCCTTATCTCTAGCGTTCAGTTCTATAATAGATTCTAAATCTTGAGCTTTAGTAGTTACAATAACTTCTCTAAGATTTTCATCCTTAATTTTTGACAATCCTTTCATTCTATTTCTTCTATAGTATTATTCCAAAATCCCTCTTTTTAAGATCTGTCCAAATTCGTACATATCTTCATAAGAACAGTAGAAAGGTGCCGGTGCTAGCCGAATCACATTGGGTTCTCGCCAGTCTGGGATTACGCCATTTTTCATTAAATAATTAAAAAGTTCTTTTCCTTCTCCGTGCAAAAACACAGAAAGCTGCGTGCCTCGTTCTTTCTGGTTTGCAGGGGTAATTACTTCAAAAGAACTATCGACCTTTTTATCTATTTCGTGTAAAATAAACTCCAAATAAGCAACGATCTTATTTCTCTTCTCGATAAGCGCATCCATCCCCACCTCATCAAACATTTCTAAAGATGCTAGATAAGGAGCTAAAGCAAGCACGGGAGCATTACTAATTTGCCAGGCATCTGCACCATCTTCCGGTTGAAATTCAGGTTCCATTAAAAAGCGACGCTCTTTGTTGTGCCCCCACCAACCTTCAAATCTTGGAATATCTTTTTGATTATGATATTTCTCATTTACAAAACAACCCGATGCATTGCCGGGACCGCTATTCATGTATTTATAACTACACCATGCGGCAAAATCTACTTCCCATTCGTGCAATTTCAATTCGATATTTCCGGCTGCATGGGCCAAATCCCATCCTACAAAAGCGCCAATTTTATGTCCTGCTTCTGTAATAGTTTTCATATCGAAAACCTGCCCGGTATAATAATTCACCCCGCCAATTAATACTAAGGCGCACTCCTCGCCTACCTCTTCAATCTTTGCAAGAATATCTTCGGTTCTAAAATTATGCTCGCCGTCTCGTTTTTTTAATTCAACTATAGCATCAGACGGATCATAACCATGAAAACGAACCTGACTGGAAATCATATATTGATCGCTTGGAAAAGCTTTTTCTTCACAAATAATCTTATATCGCTTCTCTGTAGGCCTATAAAACGACACCATCATTAAATGCAAATTTACCGTTAGCGTATTCATCACAGAAATTTCTTTTGGCTTTGCTCCGACAACTTTAGAGAGTTTTTCAGCAAAACGCTCGTGATAATCCCACCATGGCTTTCCTGCTTGAAAATGACCTTCAACTGCCAAATTTCCCCAATCGGTCATGATCTCATTTACATAATTTTGTGCTGATTTTGGCTGTAATCCCAAAGAATTTCCGGTAAAATAAATAGCATCTTTTCCATTTCTCTGCGGAAAAATAAATTCTTTACGATATTTTGCTAAAGGATCTTTGGCGTCTAATTGCTGAGCAAATGTGCGGGAATTTTCAAATTGCATGTGACTAGTAATTTTGGCTAAAATACAATTTAGCTTTACAATCTTCGTAAAACAATATTGAAGCTTTTGTGAATATTTAGAGTTGAAAATTGTTAAATATCCAAGCCGTTTATTTTAGTATTTTTGCTGAAATTTTTTTTATGGAGTTTTTGTCTGAAAGCATTATTGAATATTGCGAAAATCATTCTGAAAAAGAACCTGGATATTTAGCAAAACTGAATCGGGAAACACATCAAAAAGTGTTGCAACCGCGCATGCTAAGCGGGCATTATCAGGGACGTTTATTAAGTTTAATCTCAAAACTGGTAAATCCTAAGCACATTTTGGAGATCGGTACCTACACAGGCTATTCTGCACTTTGCTTGGCAGAAGGACTGCAGCCAGAAGGTAAATTACACACGATCGATATAAATGAAGAACTTTTTGACTTTCAGCAGAAATATTTTCAAAAATCAGCATTTAAAGATCAGATTATTCAGCATTTGGGCGATGCGACTGCTATAATACCACAATTAGACCTCAGCTTCGACCTGGTTTTTATTGATGCAGACAAGCCAAATTATCCAAAATATTTTGAAATAATTATGGAGAAAATGAATCGGGGCGGATTGATCCTATCTGATAATGTATTGTGGAGTGGTAAAGTTTTAGAGAAAGTAAAAAAGAATGATACTTCTACTGAAGCATTATTAAAATATAATAAAATGCTTGCTGAAGACGAGCGGGTTGAAACTGTGGTTTTACCACTTCGCGACGGGCTTACCTTAAGTCGGGTTAAAAATTAATAAAATCGATATTCGTATTTCAGGTAGATTTTATAGAAAATCCAAGCCATAATTACTCCTACCAATCCTCCTACAAAAAGATCTCCAGGATAATGAACCCCTACAAAAATTCGGCTAAGTGAAAGCATAATTGCCCAGATATAGAGTAACCAAATCCATTTATATGTTTTTCGCAGCACCAGTATTACAAAAGTTGCCAATACAAATGCTGAAGAAGTATGTCCTGAAAAAAAGCTAAAATTAGTAGGCTCCTGAAGTATTCTTATAATTTGATTAATATCAGGATTATTATTAGGACGCATTCTACTTACCAAATGTTTAGTCAAAGAGGTAAGACCAAAAGTAGCAACCCAGGATAATAATAGAAATACAGAAGAATAAATAGCTTTCTTTTTATGAAATGCCAAGAAGAATAAAAAGAAAAATAGGACATATAAAGGAATCCAATGCCTAATTTGCGTAAACCAAATCCAGAAATTGTCGTAATCTTCAATTCCTAAACCATTGAGATATACAAATAATTCTCTATCCCACTGTTTTAGTTGATCTAACATTGAATAAAATAAATTAGAATTTGCGTCTTACAGAGCCGGTAATCTCATCGATATCTTCCTTAACCTTATCGATTTCACCTTTTACATCTTTAGTGATGCTTTTAGTATCTATTCCCTGTTTATCTGCGCTTTTGGTAATTTCAGTTTTAATGTCATCTGATGCATTTCGCAACATCCGCATTCCTTTACCCATTCCTCGAGCAATTTCAGGAATCTTATCTGCACCAAATACCATCACTAGAATAAAGATGATAAATCCAATCTCTGCGCCACTAATAAATAACGGAAGTGTTGTCATCATATCAAAAACAAATATATATACAAATATCAGCATAAAAAAAGCCGACTCGTTAAAGTCGGCTTAAAAATTTATCAACTTTTTTTGACTATCCGTCAGATTTATTTTTAAACTCTTCAAACTCATTAGGAGTTTCTTCTTTTGGCCAGCTATTATTGCTTAAATCAACATCTGCTGTTTCTAAATCTGGATCTACCACTACCTTGGTAATTTCTTTATTAGAAGCGATAGTTTTTACAACATCGCTATCATTTTTCATCCAAACCTGTACAGGATATCTTTTCATCTCAGTAGAACCATCGGCATAAGTAAGTTCTACAATTAAAGGCATCACTAAACCACCTGGCTTATTGAAAGTAACCTGATAGAAATATTTTGGTACTTCTAAATTATTACGCTCTTCAGCAGAAAAATTATCCATTACATAAGCATTAAGTTTTTCAGAATTTTCTAAAATGCTTTTGCCTTCCATACTTTTCTCAAACTCTTCGTTTCCTTCTTCTACTACATAAATGGCATCAATTTCATCTGGATTAGCACCGTAACGTTCTAAAAGTTCAAGCCCTTCTTTTGTTTGCTTATCGGTAACGTAGTATTTCTTAACATCTTCTACACCAATGTCTGTATAATCTGTGCTGTAAAACCATCCTCTCCAGAACCAGTCTAAATCTACTGCTGAAGCATCTTCCATAGTTCTAAAGAAATCTTCTGGCGTTGGGTGTTTAAACATCCATCTTTGAGAATAGGTATGGAAAGCATGATCAAACAACTCACGCCCCATAACAGTTTCTCTTAAAATATTCAGCGCTGTTGCCGGCTTACCATAAGCATTATTCCCTAGTTGGTAAACCTCTTCTGGATTTGCCATAATTGGTGCAATAAAATCCTGGTTTCCTTTCATGTAAGGAACAATATTAGCTGGGATACCACGACGAGATGGGTATTTGTCGTAACCTTCTATAGCTTCAGGATATCTTTCTCCAAATTCCTGCTCAGCTAAATATTGCACAAAGGTATTAATACCTTCGTCCATCCAACCCCATTGGCGCTCATCACTATTCACGATCATTGGAAAGAAATTATGTCCTACTTCGTGAATAATAACTCCCATCATCCCAAATTTAACGCGGTCGCTATATTCTCCATTTTCGTCTGGACGACCATAGTTCCAACAAATCATAGGATACTCCATTCCTTGATTTTTAGCATGTACTGAAACTGCTTTGTGATAAGGATAAATAAAAGTATGATCTGAATAGCTCTCTAATGTAGAAGCTACTACTCTGGTAGACCATTTTTCCCAAAGTGGATTACCTTCTTTTGGGTAAATTGATACTGCCATTACATCGCTGTCGTCATTCATTTTAACAGCCATCATATCTAAGATAAATCTTCTTGATGTGGCAAAAGCGAAATCTCTAACCATCTCGGCCTTGTACGTCCAGGTTTTTGTTTTCTTTTCAAAATCTTTAGAAGCTTCTACCGCTTCTTCTTGTGTTCTAATAATTACAGGCTCGTCGTAAGATTTTTTTGCTTTCTTAAAACGTTTCATCATGTCTTTAGTATAGACATCATCACGATTTTGAAGTTCTCCTGTTGCTTCCATTACATGGTCTGCAGGCACGGTAATATTAACTTCGTAATCTCCAAATGGAAGGGCAAATTCTCCACTACCCCAAAACTGCATGTTTTGCCATCCTTCAACATCGTTGTAAACAGCCATTCTTGGGAAAAACTGGGCAATTTCGTAAGCTCTGTTTCCATCCTCAAATTGCTCATAACCAGAACGTGCTCTATTGGTAACGTGATTGTTTACATTATACCACCATTTTACGCTGAATGTGAAGCTCTCCCCTGCCTCTAAAGGCTCTGGAAGATCGATACGCATCATTGTATTATTGATGGTATATGATAATTTATCACCATCTGTTTTTACTTCCTCGATATTAAAACCACCGTCAAAAGGTTGTTTTAAATATTGGTCGGCAAAACGACCAGTTTGAGCAACAGGCGCCATACCGCTAGATCCTTTTTCTAGAGCTGGAGCATCTTTTTTACGGATGTTTTGATCTAATTGCATCCATAGATACTCTAGTTTATTTTTTGAATTGTTGTGATAAGTTATGGTTTCTTCGCCGCTTAGCTTTGTATTTTCATCATCTAAAACGATATCCATTTGATAGTCGGCTTCGTTTTGATAATAGGCTTCACCAGGCGCTCCAGAGGCAGTACGATACATACTAGGATCTCTAAATTCCTGGTATAATTGTCTAAATTTGTTTTGGTTAGTATGTCCCTGCGGTTTGGGGGTTTCTTGTTGCTCTTCCTGGGCGTTCACTCCTGTAATTGCAAACAATAAAAACGCTGAACATATCAGTTTGATTGTTTTCATGTATGATTAATTTGTTAAATATTGCTAAAAATAAATAATTTCTTCAGGGATAGAAGACTAATCGTCGAAATTTAACACATCTGTATCTGCATTTCTCATTAACATCAGGCTTTTAATATCATCTTTTACCTTCACATTAACCACGTTTTTTTGCTCATCAAACAGATCGGTTAGAATTGCATTCGTAATTTTTATTGAATTAAATGTCTCGACGTTTTCACCCTCAATAAATAATATTAGTTGATCCTTATCGTATTTTTTTCCTAGATAATGCAGTGCAATGGGTTTCCCATCTGCTGAAATTTGAAGTTTTGATTTTAGATATTTCTGAATTAATTTTTCTACAGGACCCTTTTCTGCTTCTACAGATAAAGTGATAGTTTCTCCATATCGTTGCTCTAAAACATCTTGAAAATCATCTATAAACACTTTTGAAATTATCTGCAGATCCTTCTTGTCTTCTTTATATTCAATTTCAGTGACACTTAAATAGAATTTATGTGAGGTCGCGCTCAAACAAAGGCAAGCCAAAATAAATGCTATTAAAAATCTGTATTTTTTCATTTCGACAATTTTACTTCAGAATAACAAATTTTAGTCCAAAGTACGAAGTTCACTATTTCTGGGGACTTTTTAAGATTTATGTTGAAATTTATCGATTTTCATTAGTGCTTTCAAGCTTTGGAACATCGCCTTTCCTGCTAATTTCTTTAAAGTCTTCTGCCTGTTTTTCAAAATATGCAATCAACGCTAAGGTGTCATCTTCAGCAATTAATTTTTGAAGATTGCTATTATTATTCCGCGCACAATAAAACATAAAGTTTATTACTTCCCATTCCTCTAAGCCAAAGTCTTCAACAAAAATACCTTTTGGTATACTTTCTAATAATTGGTAGGCTTCACCTTGTAATTCATAATTTTTCTGCGCTTTTTTCAAATACTTTAAATCACCATTTAGCGCACCTATCAACATTCCTAAACCGCCACCGTAAGATCCCATTTTTCGTTGTGCCATGGTTAGGTTTTTCCTAGGAGGAGGAAGAAACATAAGTGGCTTCACCTTTATATTCTGGATATCACCTTCTAAATTGCCGGTAAGTTTTATGTTATTAAGATGAACCGTTTCTAATCGATTTACTTCTTCTGTTAGCTCGATCTCCAAAAATCCTTTCGCTATAATTTCTTTGGTAATCACCACATATTTATTTTCAAACTGTACGGAAGAAAACAAGATACTATCATTTTCTTTTACGGTTAACCCAAACCTGCCATCAGATTCGCTAACGGTTCCCGTTTCAGCAGTAATATTTAATATATTCACAAAAGCTTCTCCTATCGAGTCGTTTACAATCTGCCCTGTTAAATCCTGGCGCTGCTGTGAAAATACAGCATTACAAAAGCAAAATAGGAGTAATAAAAAAAGTAAGATTCTATTATTTCCCATCAGTTTGTTTTTGCCACTCCAAACTTTTTTCTTTCAGAAAAACTACTAGATCCCCCTTCCTATCAAAATTAACAAGGGTATCAAAATAAGAATCTTCAGCACAGAAATAAAGAAAAAGCATTTGTTCTGTTTCCTTGATATTAATCGTTTTAAAAAAATCTGAAGGCAACATCAATAAGGCTTTTTCAATTCTCGAATCGTAATCCATATTTGCCTTTATCTTTTTTAATTTTTGGCGATCTCCTGAAATTGTATTTAGTAACAGATTTGAAGGATCACCTCCTGTGGCGGCAATTTTCCGATCGATTAAAGAAGGGATATCTTGTCTAAGCTGGGGAGCATGAAGTTCGTATTTATCATAAAACTGAATTTTACTAAAGTCTTTATCTAAATCCCCCACAAGATTAGAGTTAGAAATATATACCTCTTCAAGTTGATTAACGCCCGGCACTAAAATAACTTCTAAAAATTTAGAAGCAATAATAGATTTTGTAATGATTACTTCTTTTTTTTGAAATTGAACAGAAGAAAATTGTAAGGTATCATTTTCACTAATCTCAACAACAAAGCGACCTTCACGATCATTAGTCGTTCCTTTATGGGCTGAAATATTTATAATATTGATAAAAGAATACTCTAAACTATCGGCAATAACTTTCCCCTCCAAAGACACAGGTTGTTGGGCGGTAAGTACCGCTTGTGTAAAAAATAAAATAAAACAGATGATAATCTTTCGCACTAAAAACGTTTTAAACTAATTCGATATTAAAACATCATCTTCAGACTTCTTATCCAAATTTTTAAGAAAAATCTTAGACTCCTTTTTATAAAACTCTAATAACTTCAATTTATTATCGGCAGTAAGCAATTCTACATATTCTGGCTGAGAAAAACAATGATTTAAAAATAGAAATAAATGCTTTTCATCTAGATTACATGATTCAATAAGAAATGTTCTATGCAAGTCTAATTGAGTTTCAAGCGTGTTTTGCTCTTTAATATTTTTGTTCAGTTTTTTAAGCATTTTTGTTCTGCCACTCAAACCATTAATTATTGGGTCCAAAGGCACACTACCCAAAAAAATTGCGTACCATTTAAATCGTGTATCCCCGGGACCAGTTGTTGCAGTGTAAAGTAATTTCTCTTCGTGACTAATCGGCATTTTTAATGACATTGGTGCATTTAGTGCGTATTTGTCATTTATTGGCATATTTTTTAAATCTGAAGCTAAATTACCGGAAAGATTAGGAAGTTTAACTTCATCCAAAAGATTTATAGCAGCTTCTAAATACACTTCTAAAAATGCATTTTTGTAGACTTTCGAATTCACCACAACTATTTTCTTTTTAAACTGAACAGAAGAAAATAAGATGCTATCATTTACTGAAGCCTTAATTGTGAACTTTCCAGATGCTTCACTAGAAGTCCCTCGCCCAGAAGAAAGATTTATGATATTGATTAAACTGGAATCCAAAGAATCTGCAACAATCCTTCCCTCGATAACTTTAGATTGTGAAAAAACCGAAGGACATATAGCAAGTAAAATGCTAAATAAACTAAGAAAACGCAATTAATTTTTGATTGATGATTACTAAATATTAAATCAATTCCATAGGTTTTTTACACCATTTAGAATAGACTTCTAATTTATATAACTAACATCGCGTTAAAAAAGTACAATTAAATTAAAGAAAATCAATCAAGCGTATCCACTTTGGCATTAAGATAAGATTGATAGGCTTGTCGCTGTTCTACTAAAAACTGAATAATATCCAAGTCATTTTCTTCAGAAAGCATTTGCCCATCTAAACCATTATCAGCTGCAAAAAAAACAAAGTCGTTTACTTGATTGGCCTCTAGATTGAGTGTTTCTTTAAAAAAATCATTACTATACATTTCTTTAATTTCATCATCTAACTGGTCGTATGGAATTACTCTATAATCGGTATCTTTTTCGCCGTAGGTACCAGCTATAACTTTAAAAACATTAATAAGATTTAGCCCGTTTACCATATAGGTTCTACTGGATAATTCAGCTTGATTACGAACGGGATAACTGTAAGGCGTTACTATTTTAGAGTTTTCGAGCGTGGTAGTTGCTGTATCTGGTAACTGAGCCGGCGTTACCTTTATTCGATTAAGGTCTACACGCACCGATCCTGTTAGGCTCCCTTTTACGACATTTACTTCAGGAAGTTCATTTACCGCGACATTCACAGCGACATTCAGCATTCCAGATTCTAACATTTCTTCAGTAACTCTAACTGAAAATTGCTCAAACTGAAGGGAAGAAAATACCAAACGATCATTCAAACCTGCATTAATTTTAAATTGTCCAATTTTGTTAGAAATAGTTCCTTTACTGGTAGATTCATTAAAAATGGTAATTCCATCAGGCTCGTCTGTTTCCGGAACGTTAATACCCCCGGTAATTTGAACACGATTGTCCTGTGCAAAAATGCTTGCTGAAATAAATAAAATTAGAATAGAAAGTTTTCGGATCATGGGTTGAAGGCTTTCTCTAAATTAAGAATTCCTTTATTAATATTCGTAATATGCCCCACGTAAACTTTTGTTAAAAGACTCTTTTCTATCTACTTTTGCTAAAACTATGAAAATGAAAAAAGCGATACTTGCCAGTACCTCAACTTTGCATGAAGAAGAATACTTAGCCTATTTGACTGCACATTTAAATAATCTCTACGGAAAGGATAAAGAGGTCTTATTTATACCCTTCGCAAGACCTGGTGGAATAAGCCATGATGCTTATACAAATAAAGCAAAAGAGGCATTCAAAAAGGCAAATCTTAACTTAAAAGGAATTCATGAATTTGAAAATCCATTGGACGCTTTAAAAAATGCTGATGGAATATTTACTGGTGGTGGTAATACTTTTTTACTTGTTAGCGAATTGTATCGCCATGGAATAATGGAAACCTTGCGTCAAGTTGTTTTATCGGGCACACCGTATATGGGTACAAGTGCGGGAACCAATATTACCGGTTTAACTATGGGCACGACAAACGATATGCCTATAATTCAGCCAAAATCATTTAAAACGCTAGGTCTTGTTCCTTTCAATATAAATCCGCATTATTTAGATCCAGATATTAATTCAACACATAAAGGAGAAACAAGAGAAACAAGAATTAAAGAATTTCATCATATAAATACGCAACCTGTAGTTGGTCTACGCGAAGGAAGCTGGCTAGAATTAAATGGTAAAGAGATCACTCTTAAAGGTAAACTTTCTGCAAGAGTTTTTGAATGTAATAAAGAACCTTACGAAATAGAACCGGAAACCATCTTAACAAATCTCAATTAATGATAGATTATCAGCAAATTTTAAATACCATCCAGGAAGAAATGAGCTATAGGGATGTTAAAGGAAAGGTAGCTGCCTACATTCCTGAACTTGCCAAAGTTGACCCTAAAAAGTTTGGCATGCACCTTTATAGAAGCGAAAACGAAATTTATGGTTTTGGAGATCACGAAGAGAAATTTTCTATCCAGTCTATCAGTAAAGTATTTACGTTATCACTTGCAATTCGCAATTTAGGAAGTAAAGTTTGGGAACGTGTTCATGTAGAGCCTTCCGGAAACCCTTTTAATTCATTAATGCAACTGGAGCAAGATAGAGGTATCCCTAGAAATCCATTTATCAATTCAGGTGCTTTGGTAATTTGCGACATTTTAGTTGATATTTTGGAAGATCCTAAACAAGAATTATTGGATTTTGTACGAAAGATTACAGGAGAAGACGACATAGAATATGATGAAAAAGTTGCGCAATCTGAATTATCATCAGGGTATCGAAATATAGCTTTGGTAAACTACATGAAGGCTTTGGGAAACATAAAGTGTGACGTTGATAAGATTATAGATTTTTATTTCTACTCTTGTTCTCTAAGCATGTCTTGTAAATCTCTAGCCAAGGCATTTATGCTATATGCTAATAAAGGCGAGATTTTACGAACCGGCGAGCAAGTATTAAACCCAAGTACAGTAAAACGATTAAACGCCTTGATGCAGACCTGTGGATTCTACGATGAATCTGGCGAATTTAGTTTTGAAGTAGGCTTACCCGGTAAGAGTGGCGTTGGTGGAGGTATAGCAGCAATCCATCCGCAACAGTATTCGGTTGCTGTATGGAGCCCTGTTCTTAACAAAAAAGGAAACTCTGAATTAGGAATGAAGGCTTTAGAAAGACTTACTACTTTAACAGGCTTATCGGTATTCTAATTTTTAAATACTGAAAAACAACAAAAGCTCCTTCGCAATTAACGAAGGAGCTTTAATTTTTCCTTAAAGCTTAAGAATAAAAAAATGCTCCCCGATAAAGAGAGCATTCCTCTATAAATTGAACACTTATAAATAATTCTAAATTAAAGCGCAGCTACGTGTTTAGCTAGCTTAGACTTTAAGTTAGAAGCTTTATTTGTGTGTATTACGTTTTTCTTAGCTAACTTATCAATCATAGAAGCTACAGAAGGATAAAGCGTTTCCGCCTCTTTCTTATCCTCAGTTTCACGCAATTTTTTGATTGCGTTTCTTGTAGTTTTATGCTGATAGCGATTCCTAAGCCTTTTAGCCTCGTTGCTACGGATTCTCTTTAACGCTGACTTATGATTTGCCATTACAAATAATTTAATTAATTCTTTAAAAGTAGTCCGTAGGGGAATCGAACCCCTGTTACCAGGATGAAAACCTGGCGTCCTAACCCCTAGACGAACGGACCAAATATTCTCAATAATTCATGCCATTTAAGGCTTCACTACAACACAATTACTTGTGTTATTTCGTAGTCCGTAGGGGAATCGAACCCCTGTTACCAGGATGAAAACCTGGCGTCCTAACCCCTAGACGAACGGACCAACATTCTTTTTGTTTCAATGCGGATGCAAAAATACAACTTTTTTTAAATGCCGCAAATCTTCCGCAAAAAAAATTAAAAAAAATTAATAAGCCTTTGCAAAGAGCACTCTCCCTTTAGAAGGTTCTCCAGTTAAAACGCAGGCTCCGGCTTCTTCTTCCCTTTCAAAAGGCACACATCTAATTGTTGCTTTTGTTAAGCTTTTGATCTTATTTTCGGTTTCTGAAGTACCATCCCAGTGCGCAGATATAAAACCTCCCTTATCTTTCAACACTTTTTTAAACTCATCAAAGCTATCTACTTTTGTAACATGTTCATCTCGAAAGTTTCTTGCCTTATCAAATAAAGCATCCTGAATTTCCTCCATTAAGCCTGATACTTTATCTACAACACCATCCATCTGCACAAACTCTTTAGTAAGCGTATCTCTTCTTGCAAGCTCTACGGTTCCTTTCTCCAAATCCTTAGGCCCAATAGCTAAACGTACCGGAACGCCTTGCAATTCATATTGTGCAAACTTCCATCCCGGCTTCTGCGTATCTCGATTATCAAATTTAACTGACACTCCTTTAGCGCGTAAATCTTTTACTAATTGATTAGCTACTTCTGAAATTTGATCTAATTGTTCTTCATTTTTATAAATAGGAACAATCACCACCTGTATTGGCGCCAATTTTGGAGGCAGCACTAAACCTTTATCATCGCTATGCGTCATGATCAAGGCACCCATCAAACGAGTTGAAACTCCCCAGGAAGTTGCCCAAACATGTTCCAAACCTCCTTCTTTAGTTGCAAACTTTACATCAAAAGCCTTAGCGAAGTTCTGACCTAAAAAGTGAGATGTACCAGCTTGCAATGCTTTACCATCCTGCATTAAAGCTTCTATACAATATGTTTCTACCGCCCCAGCGAAACGCTCGTTAGCTGTTTTAGCTCCTTTAATTACAGGAGTAGCCATAAATTTTTCGGCAAACTCAGCATAAATATCATTCATTTGCTTTGTTTCTACCAGCGCTTCCTGTTTAGTAGCATGAGCTGTATGCCCTTCTTGCCACAGAAACTCTGATGTTCTAAGAAACAAACGTGTTCTCATTTCCCAACGAACGACATTAGCCCATTGGTTTATAAGAATAGGTAAATCTCTATAGGACTGCACCCAATTTTTATATGTATTCCAGATAACCGCTTCTGAAGTTGGTCTAACCACAAGCTCTTCTTCCAGCTTAGCTTCAGGATCTACAATTAATTTTCCTTTGTTTTCCTCGTCGTTCTTAAGTCGATAATGAGTTACCACCGCACATTCTTTGGCGAATCCTTCAGCATTTTTCTCCTCGGCTTCAAAAAGGCTTTTGGGGACAAAAAGAGGAAAATAGGCATTTTGATGTCCTGTTTCTTTAAACATTCTATCTAATTCAGCCTGCATTTTTTCCCAAATTGCATAGCCATATGGTTTTATTACCATACAACCTCTAACTGCTGAATTCTCAGCTAAATCTGCTTTTACAACAAGTTCGTTGTACCACTTCGAATAGTCTTGCGCTCTGCTAGTTAAATTCTTACCCATTATCTTTTTTTGGCATAAATATTGTATTTTAAAGTATACAATATAAACTTATTTTGTTAGCGCAAAACTAACTAAATTTGTAATGTTCAACAATTAAATAACTCGCTAATGATAAGCAATACTAAATTACACAAAAGAACATCTGTTTTCATTACACCTGTGTTGTTGCTGTTGTTAGCATCATGTGGTTCTTACCAATACTCAGGTTACAACGATGGTATTTATGGAGAATCTTCGAGAACTGTAGATCGTCCACGTACTGGCTATGAAAGACCTCAAAGTGCTGATGAGCAACGAGAGGAAAAACTTAATGAAGCAAATTCCTATTATAAAAATATGTTTGCTCAGCAATCTGCAATGCTAGATGATGCTATGCAGGAAGATGCTGTTTTTACTGATATAGACACGTATTCCTCCAACTCAGGTTATGCTGAAGATGAAGAGATGTATAACGAAAATGGGGAAATGGCCTACAATGGATCTTACGCTCCATGGGGACAAGGTGATGCTGATGATATCACGGTAAACATTTATAACAACAACGTAGGAGGTTTTTGGAACAGAGGATTTTACGGCCCATGGGGTGGCGGTTTTTATGATCCTTATTACGGTGCTGGTTTTGGTTGGGGCTGGAACGGCTACGGAGGCTTCTACAACAGACCTTATTGGAATATCGGATGGGGATGGGGATCACCTTATTATGGAGCCGGATGGGCTTACGGATATGGCGCTGGTTTCTATTCACCATGGTATTATGGTGGCGGAAGATGGAATGGACGTTATTACGGAGGTGGTTATTATAACAACTACCAAAGATATTACAACAATAACCGCTATTCTTACATGAATTCTCGTAGAGGCTCTAGAAGTTCTTATAGCACTGCAGTAAATAGAAGAGAAAGCTCAAATACAAGATCAAGAAGTAATTCTTCATATTCTAGAAGAATTCGTGAGATTAGAAGTTCTGATCGTAGCTCCAGAAGAGATAACTCATCTTCTGTAAGAAGCCGAGTTGCAGATCGTAACGATAATAACGTTTATACAAGATCTAGCAGAAGATCATCGAATTCTTACAGTAGAAGTAGTGATAGTAATACAAGATCTAGCAGATCTTATCAAACCAACACCAGATCTTCTACACCTAGTAGAACACGATCTGTTAGAACCTCTACTCCAACTAGAAGTTCAAGCTCTGTAGGACGAAGCAGTTCTTCAAGCAGCCGCTCTTCTTCAAGTAGATCTTCTAGCGGTTCTTCCAGAGGAGGAAGTTCCCGTAGTAGTCGTGGCGGAAGAGGTTAAACCCAACTTATATATTAAAATATCCTTACAACTTTAAAGTTGTAAGGTATTTTATTGCCTAATTTTGAATATAACACCTAGATTATGAAAAAAATTTTAGCCTTTGCAGTATTATCCCTAATGACTTTCAGCCAAATGAAAGCACAGGATATTACCGATGCATTAAGATATTCCCACACCAATCTTAAAGGCACAGCTAGATTTCAAGCGATGAGCGGGGCTTTTGGAGCACTTGGTGGAGATATATCTGCTATTGCAATTAATCCAGCGAGTTCAGCAGTTTTTTTAAATAGCGCTGTAACGTTAACACTTTCTGATGTTTCTAAAGAAAACACGACAGGCTTTAACAATAGTTTCAACAACAGTGATAACAGCGATTTTAATGCAAGTCAGGCTGGTTTCGTTCTTGTTTTTGATTCCAACAGCACCAACAATGATTTTACAAAATTTAGCTTCGGTGTAAACTTTGCTGAAGAGAATAATTATGACGATGCTTTTTTAGCTTCTGGATCTAGTAACGGCTCTATAGATCAATATTTTTTAGACTATGCACAGGGTATTCCGTTAGATCTTCTTATACCTTATGATGATGAATCGGTAGAAGATCTATATTCCTATTTAGGAGAAAATGAAGGTTTTGGAGCGCAGCAAGCGCTTTTAGCATACCAGGCATTCATTATCAATCCAGAAAGTGAAGATTTAGAGAATACCGCGTATAATTCTTCTGTCGCACCGGGGCAATTTCAGAATAATTACAACTACGTTTCCACCGGATTAAACGGAAAAATTTCTTTTAATTTTGCTGCAGAGTTTCAGAAGAAATTATATTTAGGTATAAATTTTAATATCCATTTTATCAATTATGATAGAACAACCAGGTATTTCGAAACCAATAATAACAATGGTAGTGAAACAAACGAAATAGCTTTTGTAAATACGCTTAGTACTGATGGAGATGGTTTTTCTGCACAACTAGGTGGTATTTATAAGATTACTGATAACATTAGAATTGGCGCTACTTATGATACCCCTACCTGGTATAATATTAGAGAAGAAACTGCGCAATCCTTAAGTTCCTATAGCGACGTTTTCAACGAAAATACTATTGTAAATCCTGATGTTGTTAATATTTATCCGGAATATACTTTAAAGACACCAGGAAAGCTAACGGCGAGCGGGGCGGTTGTGCTTGGTAGCCAAGGATTATTAAGTGTTGATTATAGTTACAAAGATTACTCTAATACTGAATTTAGGCCTGAAAATGATGGCGATTTTATCACCCAAAACGATATTATCTCAGATGAACTAACAGCAGTTTCTACGATTAAAATTGGTGGGGAATATCGAATTAACAATTGGAGTTTAAGAGGTGGTTATAGATATGAAGAAAGTCCATACAAAGATGGGATTACAATGAGCGACTTGGATAGCTATTCTGCAGGGATAGGATATAGCTTTGGCGCCTTCAAAATAGACGCTGCTTATACCAATACGCAGTTTTCAGAAAGCAGTTTTCTATATCAGACAGGACTAGCAAACAGAGCCAATATAGATAGAGAATTTTCTAGTTTAATATTTTCGCTAAGTTTTGGATTGTAGGTCAATATAAAAATCTTAATAACACAGTAAATCTTGCGATTTATAAAAAAGCCTAATAATTATTTTTACATTATTAGGCCTTTTTAATACTATCTTTTTAAAGTAAAGTGACCACTAAAATGTTTAATGCTAGTGGATGAAGGAGTTGTATATTCTAACCGAAACCAATAATCATCCTGCACTAATAATTCTCCATTAAAAGATCCATCCCAGCCTTCTCCTTCTGGGTCAATTTCACGAATAAAATTACCATAGCGATCAAACAATTTAATATTTAATATTCGATAATCCTTATCTGAAGTGACCGTCCAAAAATCATTGATTCCATCTCCATTAGGAGTAAAGAAAAAATCGAAACCAATCACAGTAAATTCATCTTTCAGAACATTCCCACAACCACCAATTTCTCTTACGCTAACTTCATGAACTCCCTTTTCTATATTATTAAATACATTTTGTGAAGTATATACCCCATTGTCCAAACGATATTCGAATTCAGAGGAATGCCCTAAAAATGGTTCTGCTTGAACTTCTACATTCCAATTTTGTCCAAAATTCGCCTTTAATATTTCAATTTCTATGGATTCAGGTTCTGAAACGTATCTTAATTTTGTAGAATAGGAAACTTCGCACCCCGTTGTAGCCTCTGTGATTACTAAATTATATTCTGGATTTATTGATTGTTGATTTAGAGAAATTTCAAAATCATTGGAAATTACTTCATTTCCATTCAACCAGGTGTAATTATAATTTTCACCATAGTCAAAACCTAAGACTAATTCTTCCTGAAATTCCCCAGAGGCATTAACACACATTTCTATTTCTTCTGGAAATTTCATTTGTGGAAGTTGAAGTATTTTTAGCTGAATTTCACTAATCTCAGAATAACAACCGGTAAAAAGATCTCTTATTCTTACAAATATTGTTTCCGAAACTTCGGCTTTGTAAAGAGAAGGCTTTGCTATCATTTCATCATTATCAATATCCTGCTGCGTTTCGAAATATTCTATTTCATATCCTTCAGTAAAATTAGTGTTTCCTAAAAGTTCTTGCTCTTTTTGCGTAAGATCAACATTATTTCCTTTTTGGCAAACAACGATAGATTCAGCCGGCTTTTGAATTTTTGGTCGATCATAAAAGTGGATATTCACAACATCCTCAATATCATTATTACCATCCCCATCTTCCACTAAGACTTTATAAGTGCCGTCTTTAGCAACATTTAACTTCGATGATGCTTCACCTGAAATTTCAGTAAAATCATCAATGCTTTCATCAAAAACAAACCATTGATAACCAGAAGCGCCCTCGATTTCTGCATCCAAAATAGTTTCCGTATTACTACATAAAACCTGATCATGTCCTAAAACACCATCTAAAACGGTACAATCTGTAGAGCCTGAATTTTCATTCATTTCAATTTGCTCAAGGCTAATATATCCTGGCAACGTACTATAATTAAGCAACGCAAAAACATAAATCTCATCTTCTTTTGCATTTGTAATATTAGCTATTTCTATAGCATCTTTTTCATAAGAGCAATCGATTAAGTTGTCTTCAGAAAGAATAGAAGAACTACAATAATTATCTCTTTTATTGAAGGGTCCCCATATCACAAAATCTACATCTAGTAGCTCTCCACTACCATCAGCATTCTCTGTCTGTGTAATTAGAAATTCTAGATCACCGCTATCTTCTATTTGTAAATAAAACCAGGCAGGATATCTTTTAAGTTCCAGGCAACCATAGTCGGGACCTTCTTCGGCTACTATTACATTTGTAATTTCTGTATTAGAATTTGGAAAAACTAGTTGATCTTCACCTGCACAGAAAGGCTTAATATCATCACATCTGGTACCCTGAGCAGAAAGCCCTAAACTTAACAGCATCAAGCTACACAAAAAACCTATTTGGAAAGTACCTAAAAACATTAGCCCGCAAATTATAAAATTTTACGATGCGAAATGCATAAATAGACAAGTTGGACTAAAAAGACTATTAAATGTGTATCTTTGCAAGCTAAATGAATACTTTACGACTCATAGCGTAAAACGGCATGAAAATAGACAAAGTTTTGAATGAAATTGAAGAAATGGGTGATGCACACGCCGGAAGTAGTGCAGATACTCCAATAAGAAAAGATGCTTTTGAAGTTAGTGACACCGATAAAATTGCACTAATAAGAGAAGATGTAGAGCATATAATGCACACTTTGGGATTAGATCTTAGTGACGACAGCCTTAAAGGAACTCCACAACGAGTAGCGAAGATGTTTGTGAATGAGATTTTTTCTGGATTGGATCCAAAAAGAAAACCTAAAGCCTCTGTCTTCGATAACAAATACAAATACGGAGAAATGCTTGTTGAGAAAAATATCACCGTTTACTCAACCTGCGAACACCACCTTCTACCAATCGTAGGTAAAGCCCATGTTGCTTATATATCTAACGGTACTGTAGTAGGTCTATCCAAAATGAATCGAATTGTAGATTATTTTGCTAAAAGACCACAGGTACAAGAACGTTTAACGATGCAGATCGTACAAGAACTACAAAAGGTTTTAGAAACCGATGATGTTGCTTGTGTTATAGATGCAAAACACCTTTGTGTAAACAGCAGAGGAATTAGAGATATTGAAAGTAGTACCGTTACCAGTGAATTTGGCGGAGCTTTTAAGAAAAAAGAAGTTCGTAGAGAATTTCTTGATTACATTAAGCTGGATACTACATTTTAATTAATTTGCTTTTTTTAAACAACGCTTTAATATGGCGCTTTTCGAATATCAACAACTACGAATTTACAACACAATTTCTGGAGAAAAAGAAGTATTTAAACCCATAAACGATAGTCACGTAGGCATGTATGTATGCGGGCCTACCGTCTATAGCAATGTTCACCTTGGGAATTGCCGCACTTTTATATCTTTTGATCTGGTTTTTAGATATCTAAAACATTTAGGATATAAAGTTAGATATGTTCGTAACATTACCGATGCCGGTCATTTAGAAAATGATGCCGAAACTGGTGAAGATCGTATCGCTAAAAAAGCAAGATTAGAGCAAATAGAACCTATGGAAGTGGTACAGAAATATACCGTAGATTTCCATAATATTCTTGAAAAATTCAACAATTTACCGCCAAGCATAGAGCCAACTGCTACGGGCCACATCGTGGAGCAGATCGAGATTATTAAAACCATTATCGATAATGGCTATGCTTACGAAGCAAATGGATCGGTTTACTTTGATGTTTTAAAATATAACGAAGAGAAACATTACGGCAAATTAAGTGGTAGAGCAATTGAAGATATGATTGCCAACACACGTGAACTTGCTGCACAGAGTGATAAAAAAAGTCCGCAGGATTTTGCTCTTTGGAAAAAAGCTGAACCACAACATATCATGAGATGGCCTTCGCCTTGGAGTGATGGTTTTCCTGGATGGCATTTAGAGTGTACTGTAATGAGCACCAAATATCTTGGAGAAAAATTTGATATTCATGGTGGCGGAATGGATCTTAAATTCCCGCATCACGAGTGTGAAATCGCCCAAGGAGAAGCTGCATGCGGTAAAGACCCGGTAAATTACTGGATGCACGCTAACATGCTTACTTTAAACGGTAAAAAAATGGCTAAAAGCACAGGAAACAACATTCTTCCTGAAGAGCTTTTTAGCGGCCAAAACGAAGTAATTGGGAAAGCTTTTTCTCCTAATGTTGCTAGGTTTTTTATGCTTCAAGCACACTACAGAAGTATTCTAGATTTTTCAAAAGAAGCTTTAAGCGCCAGTGAAAAAGGCTTTAATAGATTATTGGATGCCTATGCATCTATAGATGAGCTTCCGGAAGCTAAAGAAAGCACTTTCAATTTATCAGAATGGAAGCAGTCCTGCTATGATGCCATGAACGATGATTTTAACAGCCCAATTTTAATTGCCAGATTATTTGATGCTGTAAAGTCTATCAACGCCATCAAAGAGGAAACCTTAAAAATTTCTTCTGAAGATAAATTAGAACTTAAGAAGGCATTACACGACTTCTTGTTTAACATTCTAGGATTACGTGATGGTGACACAAATCTAGATGACGATTCTGATAAACTTTCAGGAACCGTTGAATTACTTATCAAACTAAGAGCTGAAGCAAGAAATAACAGAGATTTTGCAACAAGCGATAAAATTCGCGATGAATTACAGGAACTTGGGATTCAGCTGAAAGATGGAAAAGACGGTACTACATTTTCTATTCAGTAAAAACGAAATAATAAATGGATAACTATGCTTAGAAAAATGCTTATTTATCCATTTATTATTTTGGTTAAATGCTACCAAAATTTTATTTCTCCTTTAACTCCTGCAACCTGCAGGTATTCTCCTACATGCTCTACTTATACTATAGAGGCTTTAAAAAAACATGGTTTATTTAAAGGAGGATGGCTAGCAATAAAGCGTATTATAAGTTGTAATCCTTGGGGAGGTAGCGGTTACGATCCTGTTCCTTGATTTCAAAACCTTTCAGATTATTGATTAAACTGCTTTTTATAGGCGAAGTTTTATCAAATATGTATATTTACAGCTAATTCGATAAATAAGAATAATGCTCGTCAACGCAATTAGATGGAGCCCTTCTGAAGGGATAGATTTAGGAATTCTCACTATACACTACTACAGTTTAATGTTTCTTATTGCCTTTGGTTTAGGTTGGTATATTATGAAGGCGATATACACCAGAGAGGGCATAGAAATAGAGAAATTAGACTCTCTATTTATCTATACAGTACTTGCTACTTTAATAGGCGCGAGACTTGGGCATGTCTTATTTTATGATTGGGATTATTTTCAGCATCACCTTCTAGAAATTTTCTTACCGGTAAAATTTGAACCTGAATTTCAATTTACTGGCTTTAGAGGATTGGCAAGCCATGGTGCCGCAATAGGAATCATTACAGCGATGTATTTATACCGCAAAAGAGTATTAAATAAACCGGTATTGTGGATTCTAGACAGAATAGTTATCCCTGTTGCATGTGGCGGTATATTCGTTAGAATCGGGAATTTCATGAATTCTGAAATCATCGGTAAACCAACTAACAGCGATTACGGCATAATCTTCCAGAACTTAGGAGAAACATTTCCGCGCCATCCCGCACAGCTTTATGAAAGTTTTTGTTATTTACTTGTCTTTCTTTTATTGTATTTTCTTTATTGGAAGACCAATAAAAGATTTAAGATTGGCTATATTTTCGGACTTTTCTTAGTCTTACTTTGGACAGTTAGATTTTTTGTAGAATTCGTTAAAGAACCACAAGTAGAAGAAAGAGCCACATGGCTTTTAAATACAGGACAGTGGCTTAGTATCCCATTTATTATCGCTGGCTTATATTTTATGTATCGCCCGCAAAACAAACCTGAAAGCATTTAATTGTGATTAAAAAATTCTTTAATATAAGTATTATAGGTTTCGCAATTATTTTTACATCCTGTAAAAATGATGAAGGAAAGACAGTAGAAACCGAAGAAATTGAATTTCGAAAAGATGCAGAATTATATCTAATAAAGACTTCAGGTGATACACTGAAAATGCTAGATATAGAAATTGCAAACGACAATTATACTAGAGCTACAGGTTTAATGTATAGAGAATCCCTGAAGGAAAACCATGGTATGCTCTTTGTCTATCCCAGCGCTGCTCCTAGAAGCTTTTATATGAAAAACACTTACATTCCATTGGATTTGGTTTTCTTTAATTCAGACAGCACTATAGTAAGCTTCCAGAAAGACGCAAAACCTTTAGATGAAACTTCTTTACCATCCCAAGAACCAGCTCAGTTTATCCTTGAAATAAATGCAGGATCTTCAGAAAGATGGGACCTCAATAAAGGTGATAGATTTAGTGTTCAGCAAGATTAAGAATACTTCTTTTTCCTCCTTAATTTGAAATAAAACAGCACTTCTCTAAATTTCTGAACCATCACAAGAAGCCATATTTGAATCCCTTTAGAAGTTCTCTATTGATTTAAAAACGCAGAATTCATTAAAGGATAATTACCTCCATCTATTCTAAAATAAACTTCTAGAAATTGGATTCTTGATTTAATCGCTTGCCCTCACTTCAGGCTAAAAACAATTCAGAATTATCGAACTAAATATTCGGGTTATTAGAAACACGTCTTAACACCAGAAAACTATCGATATTGATTTCAATAATAAATAAAAAATCCCCACCTATGTGGGGATTTTTTTATTCTTACAAAAGAAACTTAGCTTAGCTGCTTAAGCCACGGTCTCTTCTTCTACTTCTTTTTTATCTTGTATAGAAGATTTCTTTTTTACACTATCAAACATAACTGGTGTAGCTATAAATAATGAAGAATATGTACCAACTACAACACCAACGATAAGTGCAAACATAAAGCCTCTAATACTTTCTCCTCCAAAAATAAATATTGCAAGCAATACTACTAATGTTGTTAAAGAGGTATTTAATGTACGGCTTAATGTACTGTTTAAAGCTGCATTTACCGTTTTACCAAGCTTCCAAGTATTATGCTCGTTCACAAATTCTCTAATTCTATCGAAAACAACTACGGTATCGTTCAGCGAATAACCAATTACAGTTAAAATTGCAGCGATAAAGGCCTGATTGATTTCCATGCTGAAAGGCATAAACTTGTATAACAATGAGAATACACCAAGAACGATCAAAACATCATGGAAAACTGCTGCAACAGCTCCTAAACTAAATTGCCATTTTCTAAACCTTAATAGAATATAAAGGAATACTACTATTAGCGAACCTAAAACAGCCCAGAAAGAAGCCGTCTTAATATCATCGGCGATTGTAGGACCTACTTTCATAGATTCCATAATACCAACTGTTTTATCTGAAGAACCATTGATAAATTCCTCCTCGGTAGTATCAGCTGGCAAGTATGGTTTAAGACTTTCAAAAAGACCTTCTTGAATTTCCAGATCTACTTCAGTACCTTCATTTTCAACTTTGTAATTTGTTGTAATTTTCAATTGATTATTTGGTCCAAAAGTTTTTGCTTCTGCATTACCAAATTTTTCAACTAGCACATTTTGCACTTCAGTAGGACTCACATCTTGATCGAACCTTACTGTATATGTACGACCTCCAACAAAATCTACTCCATAATTTAAACCTTGTGTAAGTAAAGATCCAAGACTTATTACAATTAATATTCCTGAAATGATATAAGCAATCTTCCTTTTCCCTAAGAAGTCACTATTCATTCCTTTAAATAAGTTTTTAGTAATTCCGGTAGCAAATTCTAGTGATTTACCATTCTTGCCGTAACCATCAATAAACAAACGAGTAATGAATATTGCCGTGAATAATGATGTTGCAATACCAATTAATAAAGTTGTAGCAAATCCTTTAATTGGACCGGTACCTAAAATCAATAATATAAATCCTGTAAGACCAGTTGTAATGTTTGCATCTAAGATTGAAGATAATGCATTACTAAATCCATCTTTAATAGATTCCGCTTGAGATTTTCCTTTCGCTAATTCTTCTTTGATACGTTCAAAGATCAGCACGTTGGCATCAACCGACATACCTATGGTAAGAACAATACCAGCAATACCAGGCAATGTAAGAACAGCACCTAATCCAGCTAATATTCCGAAAATAAACAAGATGTTTACGATAAGGGCGATATCAGCAAAAACTCCAGCTTTTCCATAATAGAAAATCATCCAAACTAATACTAATACCAAAGCAATTGCGAAAGAAAGCATACCACTATCAATAGCTTCCTGACCTAGAGATGGCCCAACAATTTCACTTTGAATAATATCTGCAGAAGCAGGTAGTTTACCAGCTCTAAGAACATTCGCTAAATCTTTTCCTTCTTCAATACCAAAATCTCCGGTGATTTCACTTCGTCCTCCCGAAATTGCTCCGGTAGAAACTCCCGGTGCAGAATACACTATATCATCTAAAACAATAGCGATTTGTGTTTGGTTGTTTGAAGCATAACCTGTCATCTCTTCCCAGATCTTAGCTCCAGTTCCATCCATTTGCATAGACACTGCTACACGACCAACCTGATCGTAGGTTTGCTGTGCATCTGTAATTACACTACCACTTAACGGTGGTTGGTTATCTCTATTCGATTTTAATGCATATAAACCTGTTGCATTAGTATCATCGTCTGCCACGCCCCAAACAAATCTCGCATAACGTTGTTCCGCAGGAAGAAGATTTCTTACCTGAGGCATACTTAAGTAAGTATTTACTTTAGCGGTATCCTGTACATTAAAGTATGCTAATACAGGACCTCCTTGTGCTCCTGGCCCAATAATTAAATCGAATAATGGATTATTAGATTGTACAGCAGTACTATCTTCTGCATCTGCCAATAAATCATCTATATCACTATTTTCCTGAGAAGTTGAATCAGCAACATTAGCTGCTTCCTCTTCTTCTGAAACAATACCTTTTAAAACTTGATTCGCTTGAGCAAGGAAAGGACCAAATTCGTTATTTTTAAATACGTGCCAGAACTCTAACTGAGCAGTACTTTGCAATAAATTCTGAATTCGGTTTACGTCTTTAGCTCCTGGAAGTTCTACTAAAATTCTTCCTGAATTCCCTAAACGTTGAATGTTTGGTTGAGTAACACCAAATTTATCGATACGCTTACGCAATACTTCAAAAGCTGAAGTAATAGACTCATCTACTTTTTGTCTTACGATCGGCTTAACCTCATCGTTAGACATATCGTAAGTAACGTCGTCACTTAAAGTCTTATTAGCAAAAATATCTGGAGAAGCTAATTGAGCATCAGGAATAGCATCAAATTTTTCGAAGAAAATATCAATATAATCATCCTGACTAGTTACAGAAGCTTCTCTAGCTTCGACAAGTGCTTTATTAAAAGCAGGATCATCAGAATCATTTGCTAAACCTCTAATAATATCTTCAACAGAGATTTGAAGAATAACATTAATTCCTCCTTTAAGATCTAAACCTTTGTTTAATTCTTTATCCTTAGCAGCATTATAAGTTATCCCGGCAATGATTTCATTATTCCCAATGGAATCTAGATAATCTTGTTCTGCCTGATCTCTTAAATCTGAATAATTCTCTCTGCTCTCGTCAATTTTTCGTGCAGCAAATTCTTCTGCTTCACTTTCAACACTATTAGTTAGGTATGTAAATGATAATTGGTAGATACATACTAAACCAAATAAAATTGCAAAAACTTTAATAAGTCCTTTATTCTGCATTATTCCTCAAATTATAATTAAATAGCTGTTTTTTAAAAACGGACAAATATAGCGTTTCAATACTGAAATCCCAATAAATTCTTTTTGAAAATTTTAACTTTTAAACATAAAAAAAAGCCACATAACATGTGGCTTTTTAGCTGTATTTAAAGGGGATAAAACTATAATTCTAATAAACCATTTGTCTTTTTCACACCTTCTGCGCTTTCTTTTATTTTAGTTTTTTCTGCATCGTTTAATTCGATTTCAACGATTTTTTCTAAACCGTCTTTACCAATTACTGCAGGCACACCAATTGCGATATCTTCCAGTCCGTATTCTCCTTCAAGATAGGCTGAACATGGGAAAATTTTCTTTTGATCACAAGCAATAGCCTGCACCAAAGCAGAAACCGCAGCACCTGGAGCATACCAAGCACTAGTTCCCAATAGTTTAGTTAGCGTAGCACCACCAACTTTAGTATCTTCAGCAACCTGAGTTAAACGATCATCTGAAAGAAATGCAGTTACTGGAATACTGTTACGTGTTGCTAATCTTGTAAGTGGCACCATTCCGGTATCACTGTGACCCCCAATTACCATTCCATCTACATCTGAAATTGGAGCTTCTAAAGCTTCGGCTAATCTATATTTGAAACGAGCACTATCTAAAGCACCGCCCATTCCAATAATTTTATTTTTAGGAAGGCCTGTAGTTTTGTGCACTAAATATGTCATTGTATCCATTGGGTTACTAACAACTATTAGCGTCACATTTGGAGAATGCTTTATAAGATTGCTTGATACTTCTTTAACGATACCTGCGTTAATACCAATAAGCTCCTCACGAGTCATTCCTGGTTTTCTAGGAATACCACTGGTGATTACTGCTACATCACTTCCGGCGGTTTTAGAATAATCGTTGGTACTTCCTGTTATTTTAGTATCAAAACTGTTTAAAGAAGCAGTTTGCATAAGGTCCATTGCCTTACCTTCAGCATATCCTTCTTTAATATCTAATAATACAACTTCTGAAGCGAAGTTTTTTATGGCAACATATTCAGCGCAGCTAGCACCTACAGAACCAGCTCCTACTACTGTAACTTTCATTTTGTGAATTTATCGGTTAATATCTATCCCAAAAATACAAATTATGATATTGGAATACTAATAAAGACAGGTTAAATAGCTTAAGACTATATCTCGACAAACTACATCTACTTAAAAAAACGAATTTTAATATTTTAGCTTTCTAAAAAAATACTCATATCATATAAAATTAATAAGCCCGGGATTTCTCCCGGGCTTATTAATTTTATATCTCTTTACACTATGCATCAATATTGGCATATTTAGCATTCTTTTCTATAAATTCTCTACGTGGTGGAACCTCGTCTCCCATTAACATAGAAAAAATACGATCTGCTTCTCCGGTATTATCTATAGTTACCTGTCTTAGCTTTCTATGCTGAGGATCCATTGTAGTATCCCAAAGTTGCTCTGCATTCATCTCCCCAAGACCTTTATATCGTTGGATTTGTACTCCTCCGCTATAACTTTCGGCAATTGCATCGCGCTCTTCTTCATTCCAAGCATATCGCTTTTTCTGACCTTTTTTCACTAAATATAGCGGTGGCGTTGCTATATATATGTGTCCTTGCTCTATAAGCTCTTTCATATATCTAAAGAAGAAAGTAAGAATAAGTGTTTCGATATGGCTACCATCCACATCGGCATCACACATAATCACAATCTTATGATAACGTAATTTAGAAAGGTTAAGTGCCTTAGTATCTTCCTCTGTTCCTATCGTAACTCCCAGAGCTGTGTAGATATTTTTAATCTCCTCATTATCAAACACACGGTGAGACATCGCTTTCTCTACGTTCAAAATTTTACCTCTAAGCGGCAAAATTGCCTGAAAATTTCGATCACGTCCTTGTTTCGCAGTTCCACCTGCCGAGTCTCCCTCTACAAGAAAAACTTCACATTGCGTTGGATCTACCTCAGAGCAATCTGATAATTTCCCAGGTAAACCGCCAATACTCATAGCTGTTTTACGCTGTACCATTTCACGGGCTTTTTTGGCAGCATTACGTGCCTGAGCAGCAAGAATAACTTTTTGAACGATTGTTTTAGCATCATTTGGATTTTCCTCCAAATAATTCTCAAGCATTTCTGAAACTGCTTGTGAAACTGCGGAAGTTACCTCCCTATTTCCAAGCTTAGTCTTAGTTTGCCCTTCAAATTGAGGTTCGGCAACTTTTACCGATATAATTGCGGTGAGCCCTTCACGGAAATCATCCCCAGTAACTTCAAATTTAACCTTTTCAAGCAAACCTGAAGCATCTGCGTATTTCTTCAAAGTAGTCGTTAAACCTCTTCTGAAACCAGAAAGATGCGTTCCTCCTTCGTGGGTATTAATATTATTTACGTAAGAGTGAAGATTTTCGTTAAATGTATCGTTATACACCATAGCAACCTCTACAGGAATACCGTTCTTCTCCCCTTCCATACTTACCACATCGGCAATAATAGGATCCCTGGTACCATCTAGAAAACGTATAAATTCCTTTAAACCTTCTTCAGAATGAAAAACTTCTCCAAGAAATTCACCATTCTCATCTTTTTCTCTTTTATCAGTAAGAACGATTTTAATTCCTTTATTTAAATACGCAAGTTCCCGCATACGTTTTGCAAGCGTTTCGTAGCTGTATTCTAAAGTCTGCTGAAAGATAGAAGGATCTGGTTTAAAAGTCACCAAAGTACCACTAAGCTCTGTTTCACCAACGGGTTTTACAGGATAAACTGGTTTACCCAACTCATATTCCTGCTCCCAAATCTGTCCATCCCTATAAACTGTTGCTTTTAAATGTGTAGATAATGCATTTACACAACTTACACCTACACCATGAAGACCTCCGGAGACTTTATAAGAGTCTTTATCAAACTTCCCCCCTGCACCAATCTTGGTCATCACAACCTCTAATGCCGAAACACCTTCTTTCTTATGTAAATCTATAGGAATACCACGACCGTTATCTTCTACGGTAATAGAATTATCTTCGTTAATATCAACTTTTATAGAGTCACAATGCCCTGCTAACGCCTCATCAATAGAGTTGTCAACTACTTCGTAAACCAAATGATGCAAACCTCTCACACCGGTATCTCCTATATACATTGAAGGTCGCATGCGCACATGCTCCATACCTTCAAGCGCCTGTATACTATCAGCCGAATACTTTTTTACCTTGGCTTCTTCGCTCATATTTTGCTAATTAAATTCGTCTCTATTTGAATAACGAACAAATATAACAAAACGTTAATTTCTTTATAGCCAATACCTGACTCTAAACCTTTTAAGTTATCAACAATTTGTGCAAAAAAAGCCCATGACAACACGAGAAATTCTCTTGCATCACGGGCATAACAAACCACACGTTTATTGTAAAATCTTTAGAGGTATCTATTTTGAAAACAAATATGAATTATAACTTACAATTATTAAACATTAAAGATCAGTTGTATTACATATTAAAATAGATTTTACTGAATTCAAATTTTATTTCAATCAATTTTTGATATTATTCTTAAATCATTTTAAAAATGTAACTTATAAAAATTTTAACAACATATAAACAGCCTAATTATAGGTACCTGTTATATTTACTTAAAACAAAATTGACAAAAGAATTATGAAGAAATTAATGATGATGGCCGTTTTAGCTATAGGCCTTAGCGGTACAGCAACACTTTCTGCACAATCGCAAGGACCCAACTTTGCAAAAATGGATGTTAGTCCTATGGATATAGCTTTATACCGTAACGACAATAATGAGCCAATTGCAAGGGTAATATACAGCAGACCACAACGTAGAGATAGAGAGGTTTTTGGAAAACTTGTCCCATACGGTGAAGTTTGGAGAACGGGAGCAAATGAAGCTACCGAGGTTACCTTTTACAAGGATGTAATGATAGCAGGTGCTAAAATAGATGCAGGAACCTACACACTGTATTCTATACCTGAGGAAAAAGAATGGACTATTATTCTGAATAAAAAAACCTTAACCTGGGGAGCTTACGAATACAGTTCTGAGATGGATCTTGCAAGAATCAATGTCCCAGTAAGACAAATGCAAAATTCTGTAGATGCGCTATCCATAAGTTTTGAGAAAGACGAAGATACCAAAGGTGCAAACCTATTAATTGGATGGGATAAGAGTTATGTAAAAGTTCCTATGAAGGTTGCCAAGTAAACAACAAGTTTGAAATAAAAAAAAGCCTCCAATTGGAGGCTTTTTTTTATTACGGTATATTCAAATATTTATGGGTTTGTAAAGACACCTTCCATTTTGGATTTTTCATTACATATTCCACAATCATTGGGATAACCTTATCACGATTACTCCATTCTGGTTGCAAATATAATATGCAATTCTCACCTACTTGGGCTGCCTGCTCTTCAGCAAACTTAAAATCATGCTTATTAAAAATAATTACTTTAAGCTCGTGAGCTAAAGGATAAATTTCTGGCTCAGGCAATTTTATCTTTTTTGGTGAAAGACAAATCCAATCCCAAATTCCTGTAAGCGGATAAGCCCCTGAAGTTTCAATATGAATTTGGCAATCTTGCTTTTTAAGAGTAGAAGTTAAAGTCGTCATATCCCAAGTTAACGGCTCTCCTCCTGTAATAACGATTGTCTTACTAAATTTAGTAGCTTTTTCTACAATTTCGCCTACATGTGTTGGTGGATGCAAACCTGCATCCCAGCTTTCTTTTACATCACACCAATGGCAACCAACATCACAACCACCAATCCTAATAAAGTAAGCAGCTGTCCCCTTATGAAATCCTTCACCTTGTATGGTATAAAATTCTTCCATTAACGGAAGCATTATCCCTCTGTCTACCAGCTCCTGTGTTTCTTCTGTAATCATAGCTTGCAAAGATAGGGAATCAAATATTATTTGCTGCAAAAGTGATCTATCAAAAAACTTTCTTACTTTCAGGACAAATTTATCTAACTTGAAAAATACTAGCCTTTTCATACTTTTCCTGATAACTATAGCAATTACAAGTTGCGCTTCTTCTAAAAAAGTAACCGAAAATTTAGAAACCATATTTGAAAGCTCCCCAGAGTTTAAACAGGGTTTTACTGGTCTTGTAATTTATGACCCGGAAACTAAAGAAACAATTTTCAATAAAAATGGAGACAAATATTTCACACCGGCTTCTAATACCAAACTCTTTACATTTTATACGGCATTAAAAATACTTGGTGATTCCATACCGGCTGTAAAATATACTATGTACGGTGATAGTCTAATCTTTAAAGGAACTGGCGACCCTAGTTTATTCTACGATAACTTAAGCAATGAAAATATACTTGGATTTTTTGCGGAAACTGATAAAAAATTGTTCCTCCTGAAATCCAATTTTAAGGAAGAACATTTTGGCCCGGGTTGGGCATGGGACGATTTTAACGGCAGCTACTCAGCCGAGAGAAATGCGCTCCCTATCTACGGAAATACCGTTCAGTTTGAATTTACAGAGGGCCAAGATTCGCCTAATATTCACCCTGATATTTTCGTCGATTCTGTTTATTCTGAAAAAAATAAAGAATTAGGAAAAAATATCTATCGCAATGAGAAAAGCAACAAATTTCAGTTTAAAAAATATAAAAGATCGAAAAATTCGACTCAGAATGTTCCTTTTATAACTTCAGAAATCACCTCAGCAAAACTTTTGAGCGACACCATTAGAAAAGAGGTGATGATATTAAAGAAGCTTCCTGAAAATCTCCAATTAGACAAAGTAATTTATAGCAATAAGGCCGATAGTCTTTATAAAAAAATGCTTCAGAAAAGTGACAATTTTATAGCCGAGCAGCTTTTATTACTTTCCGCAGATAAATTGTCTGATACTCTTAGAACTTCTATTGCCATAAATTATGCACAAAAAAGTTTAGTGAATGACCTGCCAGATAAAATAAATTGGCACGACGGCTCTGGTCTTACCCGATACAACTTATTTACTCCAAGAAGTATTATTGCCCTTATTAGTAAAATCACTGCTGAAATAGGTGAAGAAAAATTCAAATTGCTCTTACCTGCAGGTGGAGAATCAGGTACCCTCAAAAATAGCTATAAAGCAAACAAACCTTACATTTACGCTAAATCTGGATCGCTGAGAAATAATCATTCCTTAAGCGGATTATTAATTACCAGAAGCGGAAAGACTTTATACTTTAGTTTTATGAATAGTAATTACGTTGTTCCTTATTCGCAACTTACAAAAGCAATGGAAAGAGTTCTTAAAACTGTTCGTGATCACTACTAAAACCTAACAACTACCATGGAAAGACGAAAATTTCTACAAAATATTGGATTAACGAGCCTGGCATTTCCTTTAACCACTTATGCGAGTAATACTTTCTCCGGAAATAAAATCACGAAAAAAATTATTAAACCAAAAGCTTTAAAAGAAGGTGACACTATTGGAATTGTAAGTCCTGCAAGCGCAATTTTTGAAACTGAACCATACCAAATCGCCAAAGAATCTTTTGAAGCGATGGGGCTAAAGGTGAAGTTTGGCAAATTTGTAAAAAACAGATACGGCCACTTAGCCGGTACCGACAAAGAACGTGCCGGTGAATTAAACGCAATGTTTAAAGATCCATCTATAGATGCAATAATTGCATTGCGTGGTGGTTCTGGTTCAGCAAGAATTTTAACACTTTTAGATTACGACGCAATAGAAGCCAACCCTAAAATCTTTATTGGATATAGCGATATTACGGCCTTACATTCGGCTATTTTCGAGAAAACAGGATTAGTTACATTTCATGCTCCAGTAGCGGTTTCTACATGGAATAGCTTTAGCGTTTCTCACCTAAAAGCTATTTTATTCAATAAAGAAAATCCGCTTTTAGAAAATCCAAAATCAATCGGCGATAATCTCACTCAAACTTCAAACCGTATTCGCACCATAGCAAGCGGAAGTGCAAAAGGACGGCTATTAGGTGGCAATCTTTCTGTATTAACCGGAATTATGGGGAGTGAATATTTCCCTTCAGATTGGAGTGACAAAATTTTATATATCGAAGATGTGGGCGAAAAAGTCTATGCAATAGACCGAATGATGACCCAACTTCAATTGGGAGGCGTTTTAAAGCAAATTAAAGGTTTCGTTTTTGGAAAATGTACCGAATGTGATCCTGGCGGAAGTGGTTACGGTAGCTTAACTTTAGAAGAAGTTTTAGATCATTACATTAAACCTTTAGGCATCCCAGCTTTTAGTGGAGCAATGATTGGTCACATCGACAATAACAGTACGATCCCAAACGGAATTGAAGCTGAAATTGATGGTAAATTGGGCACTATACAATTATTAGAAGCTGCAGTACTATAAGCTCATACTAAAAAAATCCTTTCCTGCAATAAGCAGGTATTGCTTACTTTTATAAAAAATTTAAGAATTATAAATCAATTAAATATCACTGAAAAGTGATTTAATTTAATAACAAATCTTATTTAAAAGCGTTAACGAACCTACGCCAAATTAAACAATAGCAATTACTACTGAAAATGAAAAAAAATATCCTATCCTTATTTATTTTATCTTGTTTATTACTAGTTTCCTGCCAGAAAGACGAGAACAATCCGTTCTTAATTACTGCAGCACAGGTGGGGAAATTGAAGAAAGATATCAAGATAAATCAACTAGACTCTCTGTATAAAGAAGATTCACTTGTAAAACAAATAAGTGGTCCTATGCAACTAAGAGCTACAGATGAAATAAAGGTTTTTGAAAAAGGAGGAGTAGAATTACTAAATTTAGAACCTGCACAAGAATTTGACAGCACCAGCACTATTGGTTACATAAGAGTGTTAGATCCCAGATTTAAAACCAAAGCAGGCTTAAATTCTGCAAGTACATTTAAAGACATTGTCGAAAATTATAAAATTTCGAGAATAGAAAACACCATTAGCTCGGCAGTAGTGTTTATCGATGAGATTAATGCCTATATAACGATCGATAAGAAAGAATTACCTTCTAGTTTGCGTTACGATACAGATACAAAAATTAGATCCTCACAAATTCCAGATGATGCAAAATTTAAATACTTTATGATCTACTGGGATTAACCCAAATCCATGAAGCATTTAAAAATTCTAATATTACCCATTTTAATTGTTTGTTTTAGCTGCAAAAACAAAGATTATTATAATCTTTCAGCAAGAAATGAAGATGGCAATTATCAAACTGTAGTTGAAATTCCGGCAGGTACAAATTTAAAAATAGAGTACAATCACGAACAGCAAAAATTTTTACCCGATCAGCGGGAAGGAATAGACAGGCTTATAGAATTTCTACCTTACCCCGGAAATTATGGTTTTATTCCTTCTACTTTTTCTGATCCAGAAAAAGGAGGTGATGGTGATGCCCTGGATGTTTTAATTTTAGGTGAATCTTTACAATCTGGTACTATAGTTCCCATTAAACCGATAGCGATTCTTAAATTGCTCGATGAAAATGAAGAAGATGATAAAATTATAGCTGTGCCAGCACTTAAAAAAGATCAAATATTTAAAGCAGAAACCTATAAAGATTTTCTAGAAAATTATCCTGAAGCTAAAGATATTATAGAACTTTGGTTTCTAAGCTACGATAAGGATAATAGCATCCAACTAAAAGGCTGGGGTAGTGAAAAAGAAGCTGAACAGAGAATTGAAAAATGGCGTGAATAATTATTTGCCTTATTTTCAAAAAATAAAAAAGAGGCCTTTGAGCCTCTTTTTATTTTTTCAGTCAAATTTCTCTGAACTAGTCTACATTATCGTGTAAAAACGAATTATTTCTTCTAAACTGAAGATCATTATTTTCATCTTGTCCCAATGTGGTACGCGACATTTTATTCTCTCCTGGATTAGAACTATCCAAATTTATACCAGCTCTTTTATAGGCAGGTTGCTTTTCAATTTCTTCAATTTGTGAAGCATTGCTTCTAAACTTGTAATTGAATTCTTTCATTTTTGCTCTACGCTCAGCTGCACGTTCTACAACATGCTCGGGAATTGGATTATTGAAAGGATTTGCATCCTGAGAATCTTCCTTTTGAGGAGCTGGCTGTACCGTACGTTTTTCAAAAGCGATACTTTCTTCTTTTGGCTCTTCTTTTTTAGGTTTGCTTGCTGGTTTTGAGTTCTCTAATTGCTGCTCAAATTCCATATAATCATCTAAACTATACCTCTTAACAGTACCGTCAATTGAGTTTTCTGCAGCTGAAACAACTTCAACAGGCTCATTTACCTCAATATTCTTCACCTCATTGGTAGGCTCATCTGAATTTAGCGTGTGTCTAATTACCGACTGCGGCTTTACTTCTTGTTGCGGTTGTTGCTTTGGGGCCTCAACTTCTTCTCTTGAAGTTGATTCCTTTGATTGCTCTTTATTTATTGGAAAATCGAATGTAAACATAAATTGATCATCATTCTCATCTTCCTGATTTCCCAAATTTTCTGATTCAGCATTAGTATCGTTAATTACAAAATCATCAGGATTTACATCATCGTAAAACACATCCATATTGTATGCTGAAGGTGGAGTATAAAGATCTGGATCTTTAGCAGGTGCAGAAGAAGATTCACTGCGCACTACCTCCTTTTGCTGTGGCCTTGTTTGCGGCTGCGGCTGCGGTTCTGGCTGTGGATTTTCATTTTTTGGTTGTGGTCGAGCATTTTCCACTTCCTCTAAATTTTCATCTAACGTATGAACGATCTTTTTTGGAGCTTCGGCTTCTCTTTTTTCTTCAGCTAATGGCAATTCTGTAAAAGAACCGGCATTTTTTTTATTTGAAGGAAATTCATGTTCAGCCTTTTGTTCATCCTCTAAAGTGTGGATGATCTTTTTAGTTTCAGTATTAGTGATTTCGTCTTGCTGTTCTACATTGAAACCAGTAGCAATAATAGTAACAGATATAGCACCTTCAAGCGATTCATCTTCACCAACACCCATAATTATGTTAGCACTGTGGCCGGCTTCTGCCTGAATATGATCGTTTATTTCACCAATTTCATCAATAGTAATTTCTTCGGAACCGGAAACAATTAATAGCAATACATTTTGAGCACCGGTAATTTTATTATCATTTAATAATGGAGAATCCAGAGCTTTAGCAATAGCATCCTGGGCACGACTTGCACCTGAAGCATTTGCAGATCCCATTATTGCGGTACCACTATTACTTAATACTGTCTTAGCATCTCTAAGGTCAATATTCTGTGTATAGTGATGGGTTATAACTTCTGCAATACCCCTGGAAGCTGTAGCTAACACTTCATCGGCTTTAGAGAAACCAGCTTTAAAACCAAGGTTACCGTAAACTTCACGCAGTTTATTGTTATTTATAACAATAAGAGAATCTACGTGGCTGCGCAGTTTTTCTACACCTCGCTGTGCCTGTTCGTTTCTCATTCTACCTTCAAACTGAAAGGGAATAGTTACAATCCCAACAGTAAGAATATCCATTTCTTTTGCCTGTTTTGCGATTACAGGAGCAGCACCTGTACCGGTACCTCCTCCCATACCTGCAGTAATAAATACCATTTTGGTATTTACATCAAGCATGTTTTTTATCTCGTCAAAACTTTCTACTGCTGCTTGCTCCCCGATTTGTGGATTAGCACCAGCTCCTAATCCCTCTGTAAGGCTTACCCCTAGTTGGATTTTATTTGGGACGGTACTATTTTCCAGAGCTTGCGAATCTGTATTACAGATTACAAAATCTACTCCTTTAATCCCTAATTGGTACATGTGGTTAATAGCGTTACTACCTCCACCACCTACACCAATAACTTTGATGACGTTCGATTGATTTTTAGGTAAATCGAATGATATGTCTCCGAATTCTGTATTGCTCATAAATTCAATTTTACTGGTTCTCTATTGTGCTATTTCGTTACTCTGCGTTATCTAAAAAATCTTTAAACTTTTCTGCCCATTTATCAAAAATACTCTTACGGGGCTTAGGCTGTTCTACCTGTACTTGAGGTTCTTCACGTTCTGGCGCGGGAACCTCTTTTTCTATTTCTACCGGCTCAGGCTCTTTTTCCTTCAACACAGCTTCTTCCTGAAAACTACTTTTACTGGCTTCCAGACTATTCATCACTAATCCTACAGCTGTTGCATACATAGGACTTGTAGTTTCACTTTCATTATTACCTGCCAGATGCTCGTTAGGAAATCCTATTCTGGTATCCATTCCAGTAATATACTCTACCAACTGCTTAAGATGCTTTAATTGTGCACCGCCGCCAGTTAATACTAATCCACCGATCAATTTTTTCTTTTGATCTTCGTGACCGTAGTTCTTTATTTCTAGATAAACCTGCTCTATAATTTCTACTACACGAGCATGAATTATTTTAGAAAGGTTTTTTAAGGTAATCTCTTTAGGTTCTCTACCGCGAAGTCCAGGAATAGAAACGATCTCATTATCCTTATTTTCGCCCGGCCATGCAGATCCAAATTTGATCTTCAGCAATTCAGCCTGCTTTTCTATGATAGAGCAGCCTTCTTTAATATCTTCTGTAATTACATTACCTCCAAATGGAATCACTGCAGTATGTCTTATAATTCCGTCTTTAAAGATTGCAAGATCTGTTGTACCACCACCTATGTCGATTAATGCTACACCCGCTTCTTTTTCTTCCTGACTCAACACCGCATTTGCCGAAGCTAAAGGCTCTAATGTTACTGCGGAAAGATCTAATCCTGCACTTTTAACGCAACGCCCAATATTTCTTATTGAAGAAACCTGCCCTACAACTACATGAAAATTAGCTTCAAGACGGCCGCCGTACATCCCGATTGGCTCTTTAATTTCAGCTTGACCATCTACTTTAAATTCCTGCGGAAGCACATGGATAATTTCCTCTCCCGGAAGCATCACTAATTTATGAACCTGATTACATAAACTGTGAATATCTTCAGCATCTATAACTTCTTCAGGATTTGGCCTGGTGATATAATCACTATGCTGTAAACTTCTTATATGCTGCCCGGCAATTCCCACAACAACATCACTAATTTTTAAGCCAGAATCTGCTTCAGCTTCCTGAATCGCTTGCTGTATCGATTGTATGGTCTGCGTAATATTATTTACCACACCACGATGTACGCCAAGACTTTTAGATTTACCAATCCCAACAATTTCTACCTTTCCATACTCATTCTTCTTGCCAATCATGGCAACAATCTTGGTGGTCCCTATATCCAGTCCTACTGCAATATCATTTTGCTCCATATCTTACTTTTTAGTGCATACAACCTGGTTTCCAAATTGTAAATTCACTCTCTTATAGGTATCTAACTTTTCATCTTTTAAAGCCTTTTTATAAAATGCTTTAAAATTGTTAAACTTCAATTCTACATTTTTAATTGCTCCAAAGTAAACTACAAAATCAAGCTTCCGCATGTTCAACTCATATCGTCCGTTGTTAAGACGATTTATTGTAGTTATATGCTTACTAAGAAAACTATCATTTTTAATATAACTTACCAACGGATATGCTTCTAAAATATTAACTTCATCAAATCCCAACATTAATGGCACGCGAGCAGAAAAATTTTCTGAAAGCGGCATAACCTTACCGTTTTTATCTAGGTAAAATGAGGTATTACCCACGGCTCTTCCAATAGGTTTACGCTGACTAACGATTGCTGAAAGCTTTCCATCAAGATCAAGATAAACCTCTGCATTTTCAATCATCTCGTTGCTATTAAGCAACGCTTCTACCTTATTCAAATCTAAAGTTTCTTCGCCCAGGTTAGCATTTGCTTCTTCATTTTGTATCAACAAGTTATTAACTGAATCTACCGTTATATACAAGTTCTCACTATCTGTAAAATGAACTTCTGTACCGCTCATTTTGCGATTGTCATGACGCTTCTCTGCAAAACCAAATAGAAAAGCTACCAATCCTATTAAAAGCACAAATTTTATGTAACCTAACCTAGATTTCATCTTCAAATGCTTTTTTAACCTGTTCTACTTCATTCCCTATATCACCAGCGCCAAGCATTAAAACAACTTTGGCTTTACTTTTTTTAATTTCGGCTACTAGGTCATTACTTTTTACCAAATGCTTATTCGGATTATCAATTTTGCTCAATAACCATTCTGAATTTACTCCTTCGATAGGTTTTTCTCTTGCCGGATAAATATCCATCAGCAATACTTCGTCAAATTGCGATAATTTCTCAGCAAAATCATCTGCAAAATCTCTTGTTCTGCTGAATAAATGAGGCTGAAAAATGACCAAATTGGGCATTTCAGGATACATTTCTTCAACCGCATTAAATACTGCATCAATCTCTGCCGGATGATGCGCATAATCGTCGATAAGCGTAAACTCTCTGGATTTCAACTTATATGAAAATCGTCTACGAACACCGGCAAAACTTCTTAATGCTTCACCTAATACATTTGAAGGAGTTCCATATTCCAACGCCATAGCTAACGCAGTAACCGCATTCATTACATTATATCTACCAGGCAAATTGAGAATAAAACCTTCTATAATTTCAGACGGAGTTTTTAGATCGAAATGATAACTACCGTCGATAATTTTTATGTTGATTGCTGAAAAATCGGCATCATCTTCAATTCCTATAGTTTTTCCTTTTAGCGGAAGTCCGTTTTTAATAAAAAGCGTTCCATCCTCTGGTAGTAAATCTGCAAAGGCTTTAAAGGAAGCTTGTAAATGTTCATTTACTCCATAGATATCCAAATGATCGGCATCCATAGAATTAATGGCCGCTATTTTTGGCGAAAGATGAAGAAAAGAACGATCAAATTCATCTGCTTCAGCAACAATAACTTCATCACCCTTCAGAATTAAATTACTCTGAATGTCTTCACTAACTCCGCCCAAAAATGCCGTTACCGGAGCATTTGTTTCCTTTAGTAAATGTCCTAATATGGCTGTTGTGGTAGTTTTCCCATGCGTGCCTGCAACGGCAAGCGTAAAACGATCACGACTTATTAATCCAAGAATCTCAGCTCGTTTCTTAAGAATATATTGTTCCTGAATAAAATATTGATATTGTAAATTCTCCTTAGGAACCGCAGGAGTATAGACTACAATAGTGTTTTCTGAACTTTTAAATTGCTGCGGAATTTCACTAATTTCATCATTAAAAGTCACAAGAATACCTTCAGCTTCCAATTCTTTAGTAAGCACTGAAGCTGTTTTATCGTAACCGGCGACATTCTTGCCTTGGGATTTAAAGAAACGCGCTAAAGCGCTCATCCCAATACCGCCAATACCGATAAAATAAAAGTTTTGTATGTGACTAAAATTACTCAATCTTGGTTTATCTAATAATTAGTTTTTCAATTTCGTCTACAATATCGGCCGTTGCATTAGGCAGGGCCATTTTTTTTATATTCTCACCTAATTCTTTCTGCTGACTTTCGTTATTCAGCAAATCGAAAAATGTATTTTCAAATTTCTGCTCCAGCTCGGTTTCACCAATGGTTATAGCAGCATCATTTTTAGTCACTGCCATAGCATTTTTAGTCTGGTGATCTTCAGCAACATTAGGAGACGGAATAAAAATCACCGGTTTCCCGACGATACACAATTCAGAAACACTTCCTGCTCCCGCCCTAGAAATAATAACATCTGCCGCAGCATAGGCCAAATCCATTCGGTTTAAAAACTGATGAACCTGAACAGTACCTTCAGAATACGATTTGTATTCTTCGAAATACAATTTCCCACACTGCCAGATAAGCTGAATATCATTCTTCTTCAACCTATCTGAATATTGAGCGATTAATTGATTTACTCTTCTTGCGCCTAAACTCCCGCCAAGCACAAGCACTGTTTTTTTATTTGTATCAAGATTGAAAAACTTCTGCGCTTCTTCTCTCTTGGTATCTATATTCAATAAATCCTGACGTACCGGATTTCCTGTTTTCTTTACTTTTTCCTGCGGAAAGAATCGCTTGACTTCATCATAAGCAGCACAAATTACATTTGCTCTTTTCGCAAGGATCTTATTAGTGATCCCTGGAAATGAGTTTTGTTCCTGAAGCAAGGTTGGTATATCCTGCTTATTCGCCACATGCAATAAAGGTCCGCTTGCAAATCCGCCCGTTCCTATAGCTACATTCGGTTTAAAATCCTTAATAATCTTTTTGGATTTACTAATGCTATTCAGCAATTTGAATGGAAACATTAGATTTTTAAACGTTAGCTTTCGTTGCAAACCACTAATCCAAAGACCTTCGATCTCATAACCCGCTTGCGGTACTTTCTCCATCTCCATTTTATCCTGCGCTCCCACAAACTTGATTTTCGCATCGGGATAGCGGCGCTTTACCTCATCGGCAATCGCAATGGCCGGATAGATATGGCCTCCTGTACCTCCGCCAGATAATATGATGCGTAAATCTTTACTCATATAGCTTCACTTAAAATATCTAGAGGATTTTCGTCCTCTGCTTTTCTTTCTGCTTCTTCAGATTCTTTTTCTTCTTCTCTCTTTGCGCTTACACTAAGAATAATACCAAGCGACAAGCACGTCATCCAAATTGAGGTTCCTCCACTACTTATTAATGGAAGCGTTTGTCCCGTTACCGGAAATAATTCTACCGCAACAGCCATATTTACTAATGCCTGAAAGATAATTGGTAAACCAACCCCCATCACCAGCAGTTTTCCAAAAACAGAATTGGCTTTTGTAGCCACAATAATAATCCTAAACAAAATCATCAAATATGCTAACATTACTCCAAAAGCGCCAATGAGGCCCATTTCTTCAACAATTATGGCATAAATAAAATCTGAAGAGGACTGTGGTAAAAAATTTCGTTGTACACTTTTTCCTATTCCAGTACCAGTAATCCCTCCTCTTGCAATTGCTATTTTTGCTTTTTCAATTTGATAATCGGCCTCGGTATCTTCGTCGTTCGTAAAATTTTCTAATCTACTAGTCCAAGTATCTATCCTATTTGGCAAAACACCGGGAAAAGCTTTCGCTGCAAGCACAAAAATTCCGAATAAAACGACTCCTGCCAATACAACTGCCGACAAATATTTTATAGGATATCCTCCTAAAAACATGAGTACCAAAACCATAACAAAAATAATTGCAGTTGTGGAAAAATTGGCCGGCAAAATTAACATTAATACTGAACCTACAGGCACCCAAAGGGGTAAAATTGTCTCTTTAAAAGTGATTTTTTTTTCGGTGATTTTAGACATATATCTGGCGACATAAATCATTAAAACCACCGCTGCAAATGTGGAAGATTGAAATGTAACTCCCAATACCGGAATACGTATCCATCTACTAGCATTTGCACCATCGATCACCGTTCCCTGAGCCATTGTATAAACAAGCAACACAACAACTACTGGTAACATTAAAATCGATAAGCCTCGATAATAATGATAGGGTACTTTATGCGCTGCAAACAATACACAAAACCCTAGCAACAAATGGAAAAAATGAACAATCAAATATTTAAATGTACTACCATCACCATACAGGTAAGCTATATTACTACTGGCACTATATACCGGCAAAAATGAAAAAATTGCCAGCAAACCAGCCGTAGCCCAGATTACCTTATCTCCTTTAATATTTGCAAAAATGTTTCCCATTTCGCTGTTTCAGTTAAACTGAATGATCTTCTATAAATTTCTAACCGCTTCTTTAAACTGTCTACCGCGATCCTCGTAGTTCTCAAACAAATCGAAACTTGCACAAGCTGGTGAAAGCAATACGGTATCACCTTTTTCAGTAAGGCGGTAAGCCATTTTCACAGCTTCACTCATACTTTCAGTTTCTACCAAAGTCTCGACACAATTCCCAAAAGAATTAATGATCTTGGTATTATCTACACCAAGGCAAATAATCGCTTTTACTTTTTCATTTACCAGTGGTAAAAGTTCATCGTAAACATTGCCTTTATCAACGCCACCTAAGATCCAAACCGTCTGGCCTTCCATACTTTCTAAAGCGTAGTATGTTGCATTTACGTTTGTTGCCTTAGAATCGTTGATATATTGAACGTTATTAATTTTAAGTACTTTTTCCAAACGATGCTCTACTCCCTGAAAACTCTCCATACTCTCACGAATCGTATTCTTTCTTATTTTAAGAAGCTTTGCTACCGTAGCCGCTGCCATTGCATTCTTTGCATTATGTTTACCCTCTAATGTTAAATCTGAAGTACTCATAGTAAACTCTGTATTTTGTGTCTTTATGATAATTTTGTCTTTTTCTATATAAGCACCATTCTCCAGCTTTTTCTCCAGCGAAAATGGCAGTAACTGTGCGTTAACTTTGTTGTTTTTTAGCCAGTTTGTAATTACCTCGTCATCTGCGTCATAAATAAAATAATCTTCCTCTGTTTGGTTCTTTGTAATCCTGAATTTGGAATTGATATAATTCTCAAACTTATAATCATATCGATCTAAATGATCGGGTGTTATATTGGTCAAAATCGCAATATGCGGTCTAAAATTTTTGATTCCATCTAACTGAAAACTACTAAGCTCCAATACGTAATAATCGGGATTGGTTTCAGCAACCTGTTTCGCAAAACTATCCCCAACATTACCAGCCATTCCTACTTTTAAACCGCCATCTTTTAAAAGATGATTTGCAAATTTTGTAGTAGTGGTTTTACCGTTACTTCCGGTTATTCCTATTATAATCGCATTGGTATATTCCGCAGCAAATTCTATTTCAGAAATCACAGGAATTCCTTTTTCCCGAAGTGCTTTAATCATCGGCACTGTATCTGGAATACCGGGACTTTTCATCACCACATCAGCATCAAAAATTTGAGCTTCCGTATGCTTTTCTTCTTCCCACTCTATATCAAGATGTTCAAGAACTTTTTTATATTTTTCTTTTATTTTTCCTTTGTCTGAAAGCCATATTTTATAGCCTTCTTTTTTAGCCAAAATTGCTGTTCCTATACCACTTTCTCCTCCACCAAGTATGACGATCTTTTTATTCAATTTTATCGAAGTTTAAGTGTCACCACAGTTAGAATGGCCAAAAATATTCCCACAATCCAAAAACGAACAACAATTTTACTTTCATGATGTCCCTTCTTTTGATAGTGGTGATGTAATGGCGACATTAAAAATATCCTTCTTCCTTCGCCAAATCTTTTCTTAGTGTATTTAAACCATGAAACCTGTAGTATTACAGAAAGATTTTCAACAAGAAAAATTCCGCATAAAATAGGTATCAATAGTTCTTTTCTGGATGCTATTGCCAAAACAGCAATGATTCCGCCAATGGTTAAACTACCTGTATCCCCCATAAACACCTGAGCGGGAAATGTGTTATACCATAAAAATCCTACCAACGCACCGGTAAAAGCGGTGATATAAATAGTCATTTCACCAGAATCTGGGATATACATGATATTTAGGTAATCTGAGAAAATAATGTTCCCCGAAACCCAGGCGAAAATACCCAGTGTTAACACTATAATTGCTGAAGAACCTGCGGCAAGACCATCTACGCCATCGGTAAGATTTGCTCCGTTAGATACCGCTGTAACGATAATAATTACAATCGGTATAAAAATAATCCAGGCGTATTTTGCCAAATCTGGATTAATCCATGAGATTATTTTGGAGTAATCGAACTCATTATTTTTTACAAAAGGAATCGTAGTAGTAAGATTTTTTTGGCTAGGCCCCATTTCTGGTAACTTTTTATCACCAAGCATCATTTCCTGAGTGATAACATCTTCAGAATTTGTCTTTTCTTTTACCGTAATTCCGTCGTGAAAATACATTACGCAACCTACGATCAAACCAAGACCTACCTGCCCTAAGATTTTAAACTTACCGGGCAATCCCTCTTTATCTTTTTTAAATGTTTTAATATAATCATCCAAAAAGCCGATAGCTCCCATCCAGATGGTAGTGATGATTAGTAAAATCACATAAATATTCTCCAATTTGGCCAAAAGCAATACCGGGATTAGCGTCGCAATAATGATAATTAAGCCTCCCATTGTTGGCGTGCCGGCTTTTTCAGTTTGTCCTTGCAAACCAAGCTCGCGTACACTTTCACCAATTTGCTTGGTCTGTAAGTAAATGATAATTCGCTTCCCGTAAATTGTAGAAATTAACAACGACAAAAGAATAGCCATAGCAGACCGGAATGAAATATATTCAAACAGCTGAGCTCCCGGAAACTGATATTGCTCTTCTAAAAATTGAAATAAATAATAAAGCATATTCTAATTTTCTGCCTTTTGGCGTTTACTTTTTTAGCTGTTTTAAAAACTCATTTACAATTTTGAGATCATCAAAATCATGCTTTTCGCCATGTATTTCTTGATAGGTCTCATGCCCTTTTCCAGCGATCAAAATAATATCGTTGGCTTTGGCCATCTGACAAGCGGTTTTAATGGCTTGTTTTCTATTGGTTACTGAAAGTGTTTTATTGAAATTTTGAGGCTCTACCCCTTTTTCTATTTCTTCGATAATAGCATCGGGATCTTCCGTTCTTGGATTATCACTGGTAAAGATCACTTTAGAACTTAATGCTGAAGCAATATGTCCCATTTTAGGTCTTTTAGTTCGATCTCTATCACCACCACAACCAACAACTGTGATTAATTCCTCATTTTTAGTTCGAATCGCATTGATGGTTTCCAGCACATTTTTTAAAGCATCTGGCGTGTGTGCATAATCGACAATCGCAGTAATTTTTTCTTCGGAAGAAATCACGTATTGAAAACGCCCATTTACAGAGTGTAGCTCACTTATAAACTTCAGGTTTTCTAAAGGCTCTAAGCCTAATAATTCTGCAGCGGAATAAATAGCAAGAATATTATAAGCGTTGAAGTTTCCGATTAAACGCGACCAAACTTCCTGATCATTTATTTTCAGCAATAATCCTGTGAATTGATTTTCCAGAATTTGTGCTTTATAATCAGCGTAATTTTTTAAACCGTACGTGTATTGTTTCGCATTAGTGTTTTGAAGCATTACCTCTCCATTCTTATCATCAACATTGGTTAATGCAAAAGCTGAAGCTGGCAATTCATCAAAAAAGCGTTTTTTCACATCTCTATATTCTGCGAAACTAGAATGGTAATCTAAATGATCATGACTAAGATTGGTGAAAATTCCGCCTGCAAATTCTAATCCTGTTGTACGGTGTTGATCGATCCCGTGAGAACTCACTTCCATAAAGCAATATTCTACACCTTCTTCGTTCATTTCCGCCAAATAATGATTGATTGTTAAAGAATCTGGAGTTGTGCGAACTGCCTCATAAAGTGTATCGCCAACCATTACTTTTACTGTTGAAAGTAAACCAACCTTAAACCCGGCTTTGGTAAATAGATCATACAATAAAGTAGCTATTGTGGTTTTACCATTGGTACCGGTAACCCCCACCACTTTTAATTTGTCTGAAGGATTTCCGTAGAAATTTGAAGCCATAAAAGCCAATGCCTCTTTAGAGTTGGCTACCTGCACATAAGTAACTCCGTTTATAATATTCGTTGGAAGTTCTTCACAGATAATCACCAAAGCGCCTTGATTAATCGCTTTTTCTATAAAATCATGACCGTTGGAAACCGTGCCGGTAATGGCTACAAAAACATCATTCATTTCAACTTTTCTAGAATCGAAATGAATATTATTTATAGCTACTGCAGTATTCCCTACTACAGATTCCATGCTTACTTTATATAATATGTCCTTAAGTATTTTCAACTTAACTTCAGATTTACTTTTTGATTAGTTTTTATTTTCTGTCCGGCAATAATCGACTGACTTTTTACAATCCCATCACCATTTACCTGAACTTTTAATCCTAAATTCTCCAAAATCGGAATAGCATCCATAGCCGGCATACCTTTTACATTCGGCATAACTAATTTTTGATTTCCAACTTCAGAATAATATTTTTCAAAATCTTTTTCTATAATTTCGTTTTCGACATCCAAAGATGGAAGTGTATCCATTATTGGTGTATCGGTATAAATTTTTTGTGCTATTCTTTTAAAAACCGGAGCGGCTACAATATTCCCATAATACCCTTTGCTCCTCTTTGGTTTATGAACAACCACAATGCAGGAATATTTAGGATTATCTGCAGGAAAATATCCGGCAAAAGAAGCTATATATCTTCCCGGCTCTATCCAATATTCGGTTTGACAGGTTCCTGTTTTACCGGCCATTGAAAAATTAGGCGTATATATATTTGCTGCCGTACCACGTTTCACGGTATTTTTCATCATTTCCCGAACTTTTTTCGCAGTTTCGGGAGAACAGATAGAAGGATTAATTACTTCTTTTTCCATTTTTACGATGGTCTTATCCCACTCTTTTACTTCCTTTATAAATCGTGGTTTTACCATTTTGCCATCGTTCGCGATAGCATTATAAAAATTTAGTGTTTGTAGAGGAGTGATTGAAACTCCATAACCAAACGCCATCCAGGGAAGACTTAAACCATTCCATCCTTTATCATCTGGGTGTGGTATTTTAGGACTTCCTTCTCCTTTAATTTCTAATCCGATTTTTCGAGATATTCCCATATCATCAAGTCTATCCACAAACTTTCCCGGATTGCTTTTGTAACCCTGAGTGATCATTTTTGTGAAAGCGGTGTTCGAAGAAAGCTCAAAAGCTCTTGCTGCGGTAATTTTTCCATAGCCGCCGTGATGAGAATCACGAACTGCCCTTCCGTAAAAACGAACAACACCATTCTCCGTATCTACCACCTGGCTTGTATCTATCACTCCATCTTCTAAACCGGCAACCATTGCCATTAACTTAAAAGTTGAACCAGGTTCATGCGCCTCGTAAACCGCATAATTTCGCTTTTCGAAATAAGTTCCCTGATCGGTGCGACCAAGATTAGACATTGCTTTAATCTCGCCAGTTTCGGTTTCCATCACGATCACAGTCCCATGTTCAGCTTCAAAATCTTCTAGTTGCTTCAGTAAGGCGTGATGCGCTATATCCTGAATATTTACATCGATCGTAGAAATTACATCGTAACCATCTTTAGGTTCAACTTCATTATTGTCACTAATAGGCTTCCATTGTCCCTTGGCAATTTTTTGTTTTAATCGATGCCCGTCGGTTCCTCTTAAATAAGGACCAAATGCTCCTTCTAATCCAACTCTGGTAAAATATCCTTCATCATCCTTACGCTCGTAACCAACCGTACGCTCTGCCATTTTACCTAGTGGATGCTCTCTTACCGTGCGTTGCTCTACAATAAGGCCACCTTTATAAGCTCCCAAATTAAAAATCGGGAAGCTTTTAATTTTCATGTATTCTGAATATCCAAGGCCTCGAGTTATCAAAACGTAACGTTGATTGTGGGCACGAGCAGTTCTTAGTTTATGAACATAATAGGAAGGCGTATTCCCTAACATTTTAGAAAGCTCTTTGGAGAGATTTAATACATTACTTTCAAAAACTTCATCTGAAACAGTTACTGCATCAAACCTAATATCATATTTTGGTACCGAAGCTGCTAAAAGGCTTCCATTAGAATCGTAAAGGTTCCCCCGGTTTGCCGGAATTTTGAAATTGCGATAAACTCGTTCTTCAGAAAGTTGCTTATAATGTTCTCCTTCTACAAATTGAATATCCATTAGCTTCACACCAACAGCCACTGCAAAGATGAACATGCATCCTGCAATAAAATATAACCTGTTTAATATGCCTTTATCAGTGGTTGCCATACAACTACTCGCTAATTTTCACTTTTAATTTATATGGAGGATTATCAGAAGGGCCCACACCAATTTTCTTCATTTCGTTGGTTACAGTAGATTCCATTTTGATTTTCATCAAATTAGAACGTCCTTCTAAAAATTCACTTCTTAATTCTAATACATCTTCATGCAAGCGTGCTATCTCGTGCACTTTACGCTCTGCACTGTGCGAACTTGCAATCATGATGATAGCCAAAACAGTACAAAACACGATAAAACGCCAGTTTTTAAAAGCATCATCGTTAATTAGAAAATTTGCCTTAAGAATGTTGTAAAAACCCTTCTTCATCTCCAAACACAGCTTTTAAAGCTTCTTCGCTATTCGTAATTTTGCGCTTCTAGCCCTATTGTTTTCACTTATTTCTTTTTGTGTGGGCACTATAAGACGCCCTACCTTTTTAAACGGCACTGAAATATTTCCGTAGAAATCTTTTTCTGGCTCGCCTTCAAAAAGTCCGCTTCGTATATATCGTTTCACCAAACGATCTTCTAGAGAGTGATAAGAGATTAAACTAATTCTCCCATTCTTCTCTAACATATCTTCTGTTTGAAGCAAAAATTCTTTTAAAACTTCTAATTCCTGGTTTACCTCTATGCGAATTGCCTGGTAAATTTGTGCTAGAATTTTATTTTCTTTCCCTTTAAACAAATGAGGTTTTAAAAGTTCATTTAAGTTCTCGCTATTTTCTATAGGGCCATTTTTACGCTCTTCAGCAATAATCCTTGCCAGCTTTGGCGCATTCTTTAAATCGGCATATTGATAAAACAAGCTTTTAAGCTGCTCCTCTTCATATTCATTTATTACTTGATAGGCACTTAGAGCGCTTTTTTGATCCATGCGCATATCTAACTTCGCATTAAATCGTGTTGAAAATCCACGTTCAGCTTCGTTAAATTGATGGGAAGAAACGCCGAAGTCACCTAAAATTCCATCTACTTTTTTTACACCATAAAATCTCAAAAAACGCTTTATGAATCTAAAATTCTCATTGATTAGCGTAAAACGAGGATCGTTTATTTTATTTTGTAAAGCATCGGTATCTTGATCGAAGGCATAAAGCTTTCCATTCTCTCCTAATCTGTTTAAAATTTCACGTGAATGACCGCCGCCACCAAAAGTGACATCTACGTACACGCCATCGGGTTTAATATTTAAACCATCTACAGATTCTTCTAATAATACCGGATTATGATATTCCATCGAAATCGAAATCTTCAGTTCCCATTACCTCTTCTGCAAGATCTGCAAAATCATCGCTTGCAGCGTCTATTGCTTCTTCGTACTTATCTTTATCCCAGATTTCTACAATATTAATTGCTGAAGAAAGCACGATCTCTTTCGAAATTCCTGCAAAACCAACCAGGTCTTTAGGAATTAATAATCTGCCATTACCATCTACCTCTACGGTTTTCACACCTGCCGTAAATCTTCGGATAAAGTCGTTGTTTTTCTTTTTAAAGCGATTAAGTTTATTCATTCGTTCCATGAGCTTATTCCACTCTTCCATGGGATACAATTCTAAACAAGACTGAAAAACAGCTCGTTTAATCACAAAACCTTCCTGAAGCATAGGCATAAGCTGTTTCTTAAGAGCTGAAGGCACCATTAGCCGCCCCTTACTATCCACTTTACACTCGTATGTTCCAATGAGATTTACCACATATTCGCTTTACAAAGTCAAATATATTGAAATTATTACCACTTTTTACCACATATTACCACTTTGTTGATAAGTTTTTCCACCGTATTTAGCTGAAACAGTTTGAAATAGCGCTATTCCATTCGGTTCCAACAGTTTATTTTTTGTTATAAAAATTGTGTTAAAATTACCACTTGTTAATTACAGGTTTATATAATACTGAAATCCAATATTCACTTTCCTATTCCGCAAAAATGATTATACTTGTAATGAAATCGCTATATTTGCGATTGCTAACCGGCAAAGGGTATCAATGAAAAATAATTTAAGGAAAGAGGGAAAATTCACATATTTAGAAATAGGCGAAGGAACTCCGATAGTTATTTTACACGGACTTATGGGCGGCCTAAGTAATTTTGACGGAGTGGTAGATTTTTTCCCTTCCAAAGGATATAAAGTCTTAATCCCAGAACTTCCGCTTTATTCTATGTCTCTCCTTAAAACAAGTGTTGGAACTTTCGCAAAATACTTGAAAGAGTTTGTAGACTTTAAAAATTTAGATGAAGTTATTCTTTTAGGAAATTCCCTTGGTGGCCATATTGCATTGGTTACAACCAAACTATATCCGGAAATAGTAAAAGGCTTGGTAATAACAGGTAGTTCTGGTCTCTACGAAAATGCGATGGGAGAAAGTTACCCGCGACGTGGCGACTATGAATTTATCAAGAAAAAAGCACAAAATGTATTTTACGATCCGGCTGTAGCGACTAAGGAAATCGTAGATGATGTTTACCACACTGTGAGCGATCGTAACAAACTGGTAAAAACACTTGCTATCGCTAAAAGTGCCATAAGACATAACATGGCAAAAGATCTACCTAAAATGAAAACTCCAACTTGTATTATTTGGGGAAAAAATGACAACGTAACTCCGCCAGAAGTTGCCGAGGATTTTCACCGGCTTTTACCAGATTCCGATCTTTACTGGGTAGACAAATGCGGGCATGCTGCAATGATGGAGCATCCCGATCTTTTTAATGATTTACTTTATAACTGGCTGCAGAAAAGAAATTTCTAAACAAATTAAAATGAAGATTAATACTGCTGAATTTGTAATTAGTAACTCTAAAGTTGCTAAGTGCCCTAACAGCCCGTTACCCGAATATGCTTTTATCGGGCGTAGTAATGTGGGTAAATCTTCATTAATCAATATGCTTACCGGGCGAAAAAGCCTAGCAAAAACCTCTGCCAAACCAGGAAAAACGCAGCTTATTAATCACTTTTTGATTAATAAAAATTGGCACCTGGTTGATTTACCGGGTTATGGTTACGCGAAAGTTTCTAAATCTGCTAAAAGAGTTTTTCAGAAATTCATTACGGCTTATTTTGAAGAACGTAAACAGTTGATTTGCGCCTTTGTACTAATCGATAGTCGCCACAAACCGCAATCTATTGATATGGAATTTATGCAATGGCTTGGAGAACATGCCATTCCTTTTTGCTTGATTTTCACAAAAACAGACAAACTTAAACCTAAAGAACTCGAAAAAAATATCCTGAACTATCAGGAAGAAATGCTGCAGGTTTGGGAACAAATGCCGCACTTTTTTGTGACCTCATCTACCGCAAAAACAGGTGGAGAAGACATTCTCGAATTTATCGAAAATCTAAATAACGAGGTTACTGAGTAAATTACTTTAAAATAATTTCAGCAGGAATTTAAGGTAAAATGGTTTTAGTCAAGAAGGAAGCTCTTGAGTATTAAATCTAGTTTGTTGCTTAAAATCATATCCGATTTTCTATAATTTCGATAAGCTTTTCTACGGAAGAGATCTCCTCAAACTCCTCTGCTGAAATAAGCACCTGCAATCCTTCATGTTGAGAAAAGAGTACCGTAGGAAATGTAAACTTCAGTAAATATTTTGAAGCAAAAAATTTCAAAAACTCATCTTTGTGATAAAACTCCATGTCGATATTCGACGATTTTCGATAGTTTTTCCAAGTGCTATTTTCTCCTGCCAAACCATGAGTTACCGAACAAAGTTTACAGGAATAGTTGTCGGGCTTTAGAATCTTGTGAGCCGAATCTAAAACCGAATTCCACCAACCTGAATTTGCGTTATAAACAAAGATGAGTTTCTTATGCAAGATTACTTTTTGGTTATTTCTAATTTCTCAGCGAAATAATCACAAAAATCTCCCATTGTATCGGCCATCTTATCGTCTTGCGTAGCGCGATAATACGTTTCTTTCATCGAAACTAAAGTTTGATGAAAGAATTTTTTCATCTCATCTACCGGCATTTCTTTGGTCCAAAGATCTACTCTTAAAGTTTCCTGTGCTTTAGCATCCCATACAGAAAGCATTAGTGCTTTAGCTTCTTCTTTAAAAACGTTACCATCTTCAGCGCTCCAATAAATTTCTTCAGGCACTTTATTTTCGTCGGTGACTACTTCAATATTTATATCAGATTTTTTATAAGCTGCCATTATTTCTTCGGTTTATAGTTTGCGTTATTAAAAATTATTTCAGCATCGGTATTCAGCATTTGTTTTATGGACACTTCATTTTTATCCATATAAGATTTCACCATTTGCCAGCCAATGTACTGCCCCAATCTGTCGGGAGTTTCAGCATCTAATGACAAATAAAACTTAGAAAATGGTGCAGGATATAAAAATCGCGGTGCTAAATTAGAGTCGGTATCAAAAATAAGCTCATTATCTACAAAATACCGCCAGACCATCTCTTCATTGTTTTCAGCAAATTCCCATTGCTCTTGGGTATATCCTATTTTACGCCATTTTGATTGCTTCGGAAGCCAGATGTCTTTCAAATAAAGTAATTTACCATAATAGATCATATTCGCTAAAAAAGTTCTTGCCTTTGCACGAGGGACATATTTTTCAGCAATACTATTTGCAGCATCGGGCACAATTTGATCTTTTGTAAAATTGCGCTTAAAATATTCTACGATACCAATATAAAATTTATGATCTTCACCCAAATATGTATCTAACGAAACAAATAGATAGTCACCGGTATATATTGTTTTATTTTTATAATCTACCTCAGATGTTATCGTAAGGACATCTGGAACTGCAAATTCTGGAAAATAATATTTTACGTGCTGAAAAAGTGAATAAAATTCATCCTCAGTTTCGCTAAAATCAGGATACTTTTTTGCGACTTCCCTATTAATTTCAAGCTGAATAGTATCTTTCATTTTATTGATCCAAACACTATCTGCAAATTGCTTCGGAAATAAATAAGGATAGTCTTCTTTTAACTGCGGAAGACTTTGCGGACTTGCTTCTGCAAAAAGCTTATCAAATCTTACAATTTTAAAATCTAGAGGGATTTTCTCGATCTCCTTCTCTCTCTTTGATGCAGAATCGCAGGAAATAAGGCTTAGAAATAAAAAAAAGACAAATAAAATTCTACTCATCATAAGCATTTATCAAAAATCACGGGTTTTAGGTTCATGCCCTTTTATTAATTGCGTTTAAGTCTTAGATTTGTGTACAAAGGTATTATTTACAAACTAATTCACCCAAACATATGCAAACCACAAAAGTAATCGATCATATTGTAAACTGGTTAAAAGACTATGCTGAAAATGCTAAAATGAATGGATTTGTTGTTGGTGTTAGTGGCGGAATCGATTCAGCAGTAACATCGACGCTTTGTGCGAAAACAGGATTGGACGTTTTAGTCTTAGAAATGCCTATACATCAAGATCCTTCACACGTTAGCCGCGCGCAAAAACATATCGCGTCTTTAAAAGAACGTTTCCCGAATGTAAAAAGCGAAAGTGTAGACCTTACTCCGGTTTTTGAGAATTTTAAAAGTGCTTTACCAGCCATTGAAGCTTCTGCAAGCGTAGATCTAAGTTTAGCCAATTCACGTGCACGTTTAAGAATGACCACACTGTATTATTTCGCAGGACTTCATAAATACTTAGTTGGCGGAACCGGAAACAAAGTAGAAGATTTTGGTGTAGGTTTTTATACTAAATATGGTGATGGCGGTGTAGATCTTAGTCCAATAGCCGATCTTATGAAAAGCGAAGTTTATGCTTTAGGAAAAGAATTAAATGTGATTGAAGATATTATGGTTGCCGCACCAAGCGATGGCTTGTTTGGTGATAGCCGAAGTGACGAGATGCAACTTGGCGCAAGTTATGACGAATTAGAGTGGGCAATGAAGATGCAGGAAAGTGGTAAAAAAGAAGATGAGTTTGAAGGCCGCGAACTAGAAGTTTATAAAACATACATAAAACTGAATACTGCAAATTCGCATAAAATGAATCCTATCCCGGTATGCGAAATACCTGTTCACCTTAAAAACTAGTCGTTTTGTCGAATTTGAAATAAATACGGCTTTGTTATGGAATATCGTTTTATTTTAGACTATAGTAACGCTTTATCAAGTAAATAACTATTATCTAAAATGAGTACAGTTTTAGTAGCAGATCAACATCCTGTTATTGCAGAAAGTATAAAACATATTCTTTCTGGCAATGATTTTATTAATGTGATTGGGCAGGTTGGCTCTGGTAACGAACTGTATGATTTTTTAAGCAATAAGAAAACCGATGTTTTAATTATTGAAATTGATCTTCCGCAACTTAATGGAATACATGCGCTGCGACAGATAAAACAAAAATATCCTCATCTCAAGATTCTGGTGTTTAGCTGCCACCCTGAAGAAATGTATGCACTTAGTGCAATTAAGGCAGGTGCTGCAGGCTATATTTCTAAAACCAATCCTGCTGAGATCGTTTACAATGCCATTAGACAGGTTACCAGAGGCGGGATTTATCTAAATGAAGAAATCACTTATAAGCTTAATAACGGAATCTCTACAGGGCAACATCAAATTTCTAAATTTAAGAAATTATCTTCTCGCGAGACAGAGGTTTTAAATTTACTTAGCTCTGGCAAGCGTAATAAAGATATTGCTGAGGCGCTGGATATTAACGAGAAAACGGTTAGTACATACAAAGCGCGTCTACTTAAAAAACTAGATGCCGATAATATTGCAGATCTTATAAAACAAGCGCGATTACTACAGATAAACCCTGCCATGTAAGTTAACTGGTTACCCTGTTTAGTTTCTCTTCGATAGTTTTGCGTAGTTCTGCATAATCTGATATTTCTGCTAAAATCTCAGAATTATCGATACTCGCATCAACTATTTTCGTTTTCTCCATTAAAGAATTAATTTTCTTAACCACCAATATTCTACGGAAATTCAGAATCGTTTCTGAAACAAGACGATCTATTTGTTCATTTTTAGACTTTACCGGAATATCCTGTCGCATCCAATCACTTAACTGGTATTGTTCTTCTGCCATTAAAATATCGGTAACTATAGATGCTTTCTCTGGAGGAATTTCATTTACAAACTGTTCGATGACCACTTTTTCATCTCGATTGTAATACTCGATCAAATGCTCGTAAATAGCTCTAAAATCGGGATTCGCCAAAGCAACCTCATCTTCCTGAAGATCTAGATAGATCTTTCGTGACACTTTTCTTTCAACATTAGCGCTTTTAAGCACAGGTTCTCCAGATTCATCTGCTTCAAGAAACATTTCTTCAAATTCTCGTTTCTCATTTCCGTAGAGCAATAAAGCACTTACAATTCCTCTTTCGAGCACATGTAGCTCGTCGACTCTTCTTACAGTTTGCTTTTCTTGCTGCGGAAGATCTTTTACAACCTGAAAGCTTTTTTGGTCTTTTTTGGCAGTTCTTTTATGATCCTGTTCGCCTTTTTTGGTAAGCTGTGCTAGTGTAGAAAACAATACATCTTCTGAAATATCCATAATCCTGGAACATTCCTGCAGATATACTTCCTGCTGAATTGTATCTGGGATTTTAGCGATACTATTTACCATATCCCTAATAAGCCCAGCTTTTTTAACGGGATCATTCTTAGCATCTTTCATTAATAAAGATGCTTTAAAACTTATAAAATCGGTCGCATTTTCAGCTAAGAACTCTTTTAGTTCATCTTCAGAATTTTTACGTGCAAAACTATCGGGATCCTCTCCTTCTGGGAAACTGCAAACTTTCACGTTCATTCCCTGTTCTAAGATCAAATCGATCCCACGCAGCGAAGCTCTAATTCCGGCAGCATCGCCATCAAAAAGAACGGTAATATTTTTGGTTAACCGGCTAATTAATCGAATTTGCTCGGTGGTTAAAGCAGTTCCTGAAGACGAAACTACATTTTCTACTCCGCTTTGATGAAACTGAATAACATCGGTATACCCTTCAACCAAATAGCAATTATCTTCTTTTGCAATCGCTTGTTTGGCATACGAAATTCCATAAAGAACTTTACTTTTATGGTAAATATCACTTTCTGGTGAATTGAGATATTTTGCCGCTTTCTTATCTGAAGTTAATATTCGACCTCCAAATCCTAAAACCCTCCCAGACATCGAATGGATAGGAAACATCACGCGGCCTTTAAAACGATCAAATTGTCGTTCTCCTTTTACGATAGACAGCCCTGTTTTTTCAAGATAATCGAGTTTGTAACCTTCAGCTAAGGCTTCTTTGGTAAAAGCATCCCATTCATCTAAACAATATCCAAGCTGAAATTTCTTAATGGTTTCGTTAGTAAAACCTCGTTCTTTAAAATAACTAAGCCCGATTGCCTGTCCCGCATCAGTTTTATGCAGAATTTTCTGAAAATATTTATTGGCAAATTCAGAAACCAGATACATACTTTCCCGCTCATCAGCCTGTTCTTTTTGCTCATCGGTCTGTTGAGTTTCTTCAATTTCGATCCCATATTTTTTAGCCAGATATTTTATGGCCTCAGGATAGGTAAAATGTTCGTGCTCCATTAAAAAAGCCACAACATTCCCTCCTTTTCCACTAGAAAAATCTTTCCAGATTTGCTTTACCGGCGAGACCATAAAACTAGGGGTACGCTCGTCTGTAAACGGACTTAAACCTTTAAAGTTTGTCCCAGATTTTTTAAGCTGAACAAAATCCTGAATCACCTCCTCTACCCGGGCGGTTTCAAAAACACTGTCTATGGTACTTTTAGAAATCAAATTTGGATAATTTTTGAAGGATTTTTACCAATAAAGAAAACAAAAAAGACCTTATCGGAAAAACGATAAGGTCTGCAAAAATACAAATTATATAGGGACTAGTCCATATCTAATCGTAGTCCTAAAGAGAAATTATTCAATTCGATATTTGGGGATGAAAATATCGGATTTAGATCGTATTTAACATAAAGCGCTGTACCGCCAAAACTTAAATATCCACTTAAACCGTAAACAAACTCGTTCGTATTAAAGCTACTTTTATCTTTTATTTTTTGATCATCGCCATCATTAAACTTTAGTTTTTGGCGTTCCCCGATATTAAACCCGGCATATCCACCAAATCCAATTTTCACTTGATCTTCTGTAGAAAATCTTCTCTTCCCATCTGTAGATCGATTCGCATAAGGACCAATTTCAAAATGTATAGGCACTACAAGGTTATCCATTCTAAATTTAGATTTATCCAAATCGTATTCAAATTCTTCTAATCTTGTGATGCCTCCATCCTGAACAAAATAGCGGTTATTGGTAGGTTTTAATCCGTTTAACTGAAATGACAGCCCATACTTTATTCTTAACCAGTTGGTATTTTCAAAAACTCTGGTGGTCCATGCCCAACCAATTTCAAAAAAACGACTACCGCCCAATTTAAAATCTGAATCGTTAATCGATTGTCCATCGGCAAGTGCATTATTAAAACCAAAAGCGATCACAAAATCATTTTTGGTACGCTTTTCTTCTATTCTATAATCGTCTTTATCACTTTCAAAATTTATTTTACCCTTCGACAAAGTGATTTCTAAATAAGACCCTGATTCTCTATTACGCTCGGCGATATCAACCTCATTTTCGATAATTGCGATACGGTTTCTAATATTTTCAGCAGCTAATTTTGCAGCTTCTTTTTTCTTCTTTTCCGCTTCTTCCTTCTCGTACCAACCGCTTTCTAAATCTTTGTTTATTTTTTCAATTTCCTTTTTTAGTCTGTCTTTCTCTTCCTGAGTTGCTATTTTAATTTTTTGCTCTTTAATTTCTCGCACACGAGCAACAGAATCTAAGTTGAACTCTTTTTGCTCGCTTTCTTCCTGAGCCTCTAAACTACCAATCGCAAAAGATGATAATAAAAAGGCGAAATAGATGATAATTGTTTTCATGATAAGTATTAGTTTTTAGTGTCTTAGAATTAAATCCTAAAACTGATTGATGAATGACCCCAAATTTGGGTGATGATAAAAATTGTTATTTAGTCGAGTGCTACCGCGTTTTTTGCTTTAGAATATCCTTCTTTTAGTAGATCGAAAATTTTATCTCTAAAAGATTTTTCTATTTCTCGTTCTGCTTCTACCAGTAAAGCTTCGGCGCTGTATTTATTGGTGTATTCCTTTTTGTAATCTTGATCCAGATCGCTAGCGGCGGCCAATAGTAAGGCATTAACCTCAGCATCGGTAACAGAATCTTCCATATTAATATGTAAAGAACGTATTACTTCTTCTAATTTTTGCTGAATTAATTTTTCGTTATGTGCGATATAATCATTTTCAGCTTTAGATGGATTTATAAAATTTGGATTGATTTTATCGATTTTTGGCGTTACTTCTGTTTTCTCCGGAATTTCCAATTCGGTTTCAGCGACTTGTATTTCCTGCATTTTTACAGGTAATTTTTCTGAGATCTGATCTGATTTATACTGAACAATTTCAGGTTCGTTTGCTTTATTCGTTTTTTCAGGCTTCGCTTTGGTTTCTTCCGCAGCAATTCTTATTTCATCATTTTTTTCTTCGGAAGTAATCCTGAAATTCTGTTGAGGTTCAACTTCTTTTTCTGAAGGTTTTTCAACAATCTGCGGTGCTACATCTTCACTCTCCGATTTCAGCATAAATCCTCCTATCGATATTGCAATTACCAAAAGCGCAGCAATACCTAACCACCATTTTTTATTCGATTTTTGTTGATTTTCGTTCTTATCTAATCGCGCATTTAGCTTTTCCCAGCTACCTTCTGACGGAGAAATACGACGCTCTTCCAACCGCTCCTTTACATGCTCTTCAAATTTAATTGGCGCCATAACCTGTCTCTTTTTTAGTTAATTTTTCCTGCAACATTTTTCTCGCTTTAAATAATTGAGATTTAGAAGTCCCTTCAGTAATATTCAACATTTTCGCAATTTCCTGATGCTTATATCCTTCTACAGCATACAGTACAAAGACCAATTTGTAGCCTTCTGGCAAATTATCGATTAACTGCTGGATGTGTGCTACACTCAAAGCTTCATCGATATTATTAGAAGTCTCACCATATCCGGCAAATTCATCTTCAGGAAACTCCAAACTTTTTTTCTTCCGAAGAAAACTTATGGATTCCCTCACCATTATTTTACGAATCCATCCCTCAAAACTTCCTTCTCCTTTAAAATCATCTAAGTGAGTAAAAACTTTAAAAAAGCCATTCAGCATTACTTCTTCAGCATAATGCATGTCTTTTACATATTGCCTGCAAACACTAAGCATTTTAGCAGAGTGATTCTCATACAACTGCTGCTGCGCTTCGCGATTGTTTTGCGCTGCCCGCTTTATAAGCTGAGATTCGTTTTTAAAAAGTTGAATTACTTTCACTTACTAATTTTAATATCCGATACTTTTCATATCATTATTACCAAAAGAGCTTCTATTTACATAGACGCAGAAAAGTTACAAAAGGTTGCCCTGGTTTTAATTTTTTTTGATTTTTTTTAATTCACAGCATCAATTCTTAATCTTGTATCTTTGCAAAACACTTATTTTACTATGGCTGAAGAGAATTTGACCCGTATTAATAAATTTTTAAGCGAAGCTGGATTTTGTTCCAGAAGAGCTGCAGATAAACTAATTGACCAAGGACGAGTTACCATAAACGGAGTTGTTCCTGAAATGGGAACCAAAATTGCCCCCGGGGACGAAGTAAAGGTTGACGGCCAACTTATTGCTACGGAAGAAAAGGAAAAGCCCAATGTTTATATCGCTTTTAATAAACCTATAGGTATTGTTTGTACTACAGACACCAAACGAGAGAAAAATAACATTATTGATTACATTAATTATCCTGAACGAATTTTTCCTATTGGCCGTTTAGACAAACCTAGTGAAGGATTGATCTTTTTAACAAGTGATGGTGATATCGTAAATAAAATTCTACGCGCCCGCAATAATCATGAGAAAGAATATATTGTAAGTGTCAATAAACTTCTTAAGCCAGATTTTGTTAAAAAAATGAGTAAGGGAATCCCAATTTTGGATACAGTAACCAGAGAATGTTTTGTAGAGCAGACGGGGGAAAAAGAGTTTCGAATTATTCTTACGCAGGGATTGAACCGACAGATTAGAAGAATGTGCGAATTTCTGGGGTATGAAGTAACTAAATTGAAACGTGTTAGAATTATGAATGTTCCACTGGATATTCCTATTGGAAAATGGCGACATATTACTAAAGAAGAACTTAAAGAAATTGATCGCCTTGTAAATACATCTTCAAAAACCCAGGAAGCCTCTCAACTTTCCGAATTAAAAAAAGATATGAAACCTAAGGGAATTAAAACCAAAAGTAGATCTACCGGAAAACGTCCTCGCAAAAAATCTTAACAGAGAATTAGCGAAAATACTCAACAATAATTCGCTTATCTTTATAAATTTAATAGAAAAGTTAGAAGATGGCGAAAAGAATAAAAAACGAAGAACAATACGAAACACTTCGTGAAAAAGGCTACAGCCAGGAAAAGGCTGCAAGAATAGCAAATACAGAAAACTCTGGCGAAAAAGGAGGAAAAGCTAAACAATACGAAGAGCGCTCTAAAGAAGATTTGTATGAGCAGGCCAAGAAAGTGGGTATTGATGGACGCTCTAAAATGACCAAAGACGAACTTATAGAAGCTCTTAGAAATAATTAATATGAAAGTACAACCATTTCATCTTGCAATTCCTGTTTACGATTTAGAGGCCTGTAGAAAATTTTATGGGGAAGTTCTTGGCTGTGGCGAAGGACGTAGCAGTGATCACTGGGTAGATTTTAATTTCTTTGGCCACCAATTGGTAATCCATTATAAACCAAAAGAGAATATAGCAAGTGAACACATCAATCCCGTAGATGGAAAATCTGTACCAGTACCGCACTTCGGTGTTGTATTAGAATGGAATGTATTTGAGCAATTTTCTAGCTTGCTAGAAGCTAAAAACATTAATTTTATCATACCTCCGTATATTAGATTTGAAGGAGAAGTTGGCGAACAGGCTACTATGTTTTTTAAAGATCCTTGCGGCAATGCTTTAGAATTTAAAGCATTTAGAAACAAAGATCAAATATTTGCAACCTAAAAACTATTATTTATAAATAACAATACTAACTAACCAATACATGAATAAACTTAAGCCGTCTTTAGTGCGGCAACTATTTGTTTTACTCCTTATCCTTTTTTTGGGAATCTTAATTTTTAGGGAACTTGTTCCTTATCTCACCGGGATTTTAGGTGCCATAACTTTATATGTACTTATGGCCGGATGGATGGAGAAATTATTAAAAAAAGGATGGAAACCATCTATAGCTGCCGGTGTTTTAATGTTTGGTTCTTTTATTGGAATTTTAATTCCTATTAGTGGCATTATTATAATGCTTACCTCGAAAATTGGAAAAGCTGTTGATAATTCTGAGATGGTAATCTCAGCTTTAAAAGAACAGTTACGCCATCTTGAAGAATATGTGGGTTACGACATTAGTGGTACTATTGATACCTCAGCTATATCCAGCTGGATTTCAGAAAAACTTCAAAATTTAGCGGGTGGAACGTTCGATGTATTTGTGGCAGTAGGACTAATGTATTTTATGCTTTACTTCATGCTAATTAATCGTGAGAAAATGAAACAGGCACTTATCGATTATATTCCTCTTGGAAAAGCAAATTTAAGCGTAATAGCGAAAGAAAGTAATCTATTAGTAAAATCTAATGCATTAGGAATACCTTTGGTTGCCATAGTACAAGGATTAATTGCTCTTATAGGTTATTTGATATTAGGCGTTCCAGATCCGTTTTTTTGGTTCGGAATTACAGCAATAGGTTCTATGATTCCGTTTATTGGCACGGCGATAGGAATTGCTCCTACCACGATCCTATTATTTGCTAATGGTGATAACTGGCAAGGTATCGCATTACTGATTTATGGCGTTGTGGTAGTAGGATCTACAGATAATCTAATTAGAATTATGGTCTTAGACCGGCTAGCTAAAGTACATACACTTATTACCTTAATAGGAGTTATTGTTGGTGTTCAAATTTTCGGATTTATAGGATTAATATTTGGCCCTCTTTTAGTTTCGTTATTCTTATTAATTCTCCAGATCTACAAAAAGGAATACGGTAATGAAAATGATCGTTTATAAATGATAATTACTAACTAAAAAATTCAATTGATATGTTCGGCAAAAAGAAAAAGGAAATAAATGAAGAATATTTTAAAGAAGGCGTAGTACAAGTTGACGAGGGTGATGTTGAAGTTGCAGCAAACTCTCAGGAAGAAGTTGCCGATAAGATAATTAATTCAGGAATGCTTAAAAAGTATACTGAAATCGGTAAATTGATGTACGCTATGCTAAACGATTATCGAAAAGGGCTGTATACAGATATTCCCTGGTTTACCATTGCAGCAATTGCATTTTCATTTCTTTATATTTTAAATCCATTAGATGTGATTCCAGATTTTATTCCGGGATTGGGATATATTGATGATTTTGCGATAATCACTTTTGCGATTCGATTTATTGAATCTGATATTCACAAATATCTAGATTATAAGCTAGAAGAGACTAAATAATGTTTTTTCTTAAAAAGCAAAAGCCTCACAAAATTTTGTGAGGCTTTTTTCTTTTAAAACTTTACATTGATTAAAGCTGCTTTTCGCTATTTCTTACTCTATGGCGTTCTCTTGCCAATAGCGTATTTTTAAGAAGCATAGAAACCGTCATTGGTCCCACTCCGCCTGGAACGGGTGTTATAAAAGAAGCTCTTTTGCTCACATTTTCGAAATCTACATCACCTTTAATGATATAACCTTTTTCAGCATTATCATCTGGCACACGAGTAATCCCTACATCAATAATAACAGCATCATCTTTTATCATTTCTCCTTTAAGGAAATCTGGAATTCCTACGGCAATGATAATAATATCTGCCTGAGAGGTGATTTGCGTGATGTTCTTAGTAAATTCGTGCGTAAGTGTTACAGTTGAATTCCCCGGGAAACCACTTCTTCCCATCAAAATACTCATTGGGCGACCTACGATATAACTTCTACCAATTACCACGGTATGCTTTCCTTTAGTTGGAATATCGTAACGCTCTAAAAGTTCTAAAATGCCAAAAGGTGTTGCCGGGATAAAAGTCGTCATATCTAACGCCATTTTCCCAAAGTTTGTTGGATGGAAACCATCTACATCTTTATCTGGATCTACTGCATTTAACACCTTTTGCGTGTCGATTTGTGGTGGTAATGGCAATTGAACGATAAAGCCATCGATATCATCATTTTGGTTTAGCTCTTCGATCTTATCTAAAAGTTCGATTTCACTAATGGTAGATGACATTCTGAAAAGTGAAGACTCAAAACCAACTCTTTCGCAGGCTTTCACCTTGCTATTTACGTAGGTTTTACTTGCTCCATCATTTCCAACAATAATAGCAGCAAGATGTGGCACTTTTTCACCACGCTGCTTCATTTTTTCGACTTCAGCACCGATTTCATTTTTGATATCGTTACTTACTTTTTTACCGTCTAAAATAGTCATTATTTCAGTTATCAGTTTGCAATAACAGTTGGCAGATTAATCTCCCGCGCCAAACTTTCCGGGATTGTGTATCATAAAATTCAATAATCATCCTATTTCATAGCTATCTTCAGATAAATAATCACAAGAGTATGCAAATTCGATCCAGGTTTGTGTTTCAGCATTTTCGGCATCGCAATCAGTTAACTTACTTACAAAATGCTTAGGATATTTTCGTTTCCTATATGCTTCTGCAATATTAGCACAAACCGATCTTGAACTTCTTCTTATTTGATCTGTCAAAGAAAATTTCTCTTCCGAAGGAAAAGATTTTGATTCCTCAAAAATGCGCATCGCAAGAGAAAAAGCTTTTTGATATACTTTTAAAGATTTAAAATCCATACCAATATTTATTAGAGCTTCAACTGCTTACTGAGACTGCATACTGTATTATTTCATTCCTTTCATCATATTCATCATTTGGCGACCGCCACCTCCTTGCATCATCTTCATCATTTTCCCCATCTGGTTAAATTGCTTTAGTAACTGATTTACTTCTTGTACAGAGGTTCCTGAGCCTTTTGCAATTCTCTTTTTTCTGCTAGCGTTGATTACTTTTGGAGTACTTCTTTCTTCAGGAGTCATAGAATGAATAATGGCTTCAATTCCTTTAAAAGCATCATCATCGATATCTACATCTTTTAGCATTTTACCTGCTCCAGGGATCATTCCAAGAAGATCTTTCATTGATCCCATTTTCTTGATTTGCTGAAGTTGCTTTAAGAAATCATCAAAACCAAAAGCATTTTTAGCGATTTTCTTCTGAAGTTTTCTTGCTTCCTCTTCGTCATATTGCTCCTGTGCACGCTCTACAAGAGACACAACATCTCCCATCCCTAAAATCCTATCGGCCATACGAGAAGGATAGAACACATCGATCGCATCCATTTTCTCGCCGGTACCAATAAATTTAATAGGCTTGTTTACTACAGATTTAATAGAAATCGCTGCACCACCACGAGTATCACCATCTAATTTGGTAAGTATAACTCCGTCGAAATCCAATCGATCATTAAAAGCTTTGGCCGTGTTTACCGCATCCTGACCAGTCATCGAATCCACTACAAATAAAGTTTCCTGAGGTTCGATGGCCGTATGAATATTCGAAATCTCAGTCATCATCGCTTCATCTACAGCAAGACGACCTGCGGTATCGATAATCACTACATTATGACCGTTTGCTTTAGCATGCGCAATTGCAGCTTTAGAAATTGCCACAGGATCCTGATTCCCTTCATCACTAAAAACCTCAACACCAATCTGGTCTCCCACCACATGCAACTGATTTATCGCTGCAGGACGGTAAACATCACAGGCTACTAAAAGAGGTTTCTTGGTTTTCTTATTTTTAAGATAGTTAGCCAGCTTACCAGAAAAAGTGGTTTTACCACTACCCTGTAAACCAGACATTAAAATCACAGAAGGATCACCGCTAAGATTAACACCGGCGGCCTCACCACCCATTAATTCAGTAAGTTCATCCTTAACAAGTTTTACCATTAACTGCCCTGGTTTTAAAGCCGTCAAAACGTCTTGTCCCAGTGCTTTCTCTTTAACAGTTTTAGTAAAATCTTTGGCAATTTTGTAGTTAACATCGGCATCTACAAGAGCACGTCGTACTTCTTTAAGCGTTTCTGCAACGTTAACTTCAGTAATTTGGCCATGTCCTTTTAAGACATGTAAGGCATTATCTAACTTATCACTTAAATTATCAAACATAGGCTTTCCTGTGGTTTAAGATTCCTGTTATTTTTGGTAACAGATTTGCAAATTTAATGATTTGGTACTGAAGTGAAAAGTTTTTTATTCGCACTAATTGTTTTGGAACTCATTTTATGCTGAAAATGGAAATTTTTCATAAAAATAAAGGCTGAAATTGTATAATCTCAGCCTTTTTCTTTTAAATTTTTATTTCATTTTGATCTACATTCTATCAGGAACCTGGATTCCTAATAATCCAAATGAAGTTTTAATAATATTAGCTACAACTCCAGAAAGTTGAGTTCTTAAGTATCGCTCTAAATCTTTCTCTGCACCCAAAATTGATACATTTTGATAAAACGAATTAAATTCTTTTACCAAATCATAGGTGTAATTTGCAATTAGCGCCGGACTATGATTTTCTGCAGCTAATTGAATTGTTTCAGGGTAAAGCTGAATTTGCTTGATAAGTGCTTTCTCTTTTTCGTGCAATTCGTATTCTGAAACTAATTGAGATTCATAATCAAAATCGGCCTTTCTTAAGATCGACTGAATTCTTGCATGTGTATACTGAATAAATGGCCCAGTATTTCCTTGAAAATCTACAGATTCTTCAGGATTAAATAAGATTCGTTTTTTAGGATCTACTTTTAAAATGTAATATTTAAGTGCTCCTAAACCAATCATTTGGTAAAGCTCGCCTTTTTCTTCTTCGCTAAGACCATCTAATTTACCTAATTCTTCAGAGATTGTTCTCGCAGTTTCAGTCATTTCCAGGATTAGATCATCGGCATCAACTACAGTTCCTTCCCTACTTTTCATTTTTCCGCTAGGAAGATCTACCATCCCGTAACTTAAATGATAAAGATATTCTGCCCAGGCAAAACCTAATTTCTTCAGAATTAAAAATAAAACTTTAAAGTGATAATCCTGCTCATTACCAACGGTGTAAACCATTCCGTTAATAGCAAAATCTTCCACACGTTGTATTGCTGTACCAATATCCTGCGTCATATACACTGCGGTACCATCGCTACGCAAAACAATTTTTTCATCTAAACCTTCATCGGTAAGATCTATCCAAACGCTGCCATCTTCTTTTCTATAAAAAACTCCGCTTTCTAAACCTTTGTTTACCACATCTTTTCCTAAAAGATAGGTATCGCTTTCGTAATAATTTTTATCGAAATCTACGCCAAGCGCTTTATAGGTTTCTTCAAAACCATCATAAACCCACTGGTTCATGGTTTTCCAAAGTTCTACAACATCTTTATCACCGGCTTCCCACTTTCGAAGCATAGCTCTTGCTTCTCTCAGCAGTGGTGTATTATCTAAATAAAAGTTCTTCAACTTATTGAAAACTTCTAAAAAATTGTAATTCCCGTTCTCGTCCTTAATACTTTCATTTTTAATTTTAGAAACAAAAGAATTATAAGAAGATGATTTTAATAATTCAATAACATTTTCAAATCCATATTTTGATTCAATATTTCTGGTTTCTATATAATGAGCTTCGCTATCAATAATTATATTTTCACTAGTTTCTATTATAAAGTTCAAATTTGAATGAAACTCTCTAGAATCATAGCCCCTTTTTTTTCTTTCTGTATTATATAATATCTCTTGAAAATTGAATTTTTCAGATTTGAGATTTTGATCAAATCGCACATAATATTTCCCTACTAAATGATCTCCTTTTTTTGACTTAGGATCAAGCGTTGTTTCAGGAGTTTCTCTTTTCCCATCACTACCTAAATCCGCAAACTTATACCACGCGAGCATCGATTTACAGATATGGATACCACGGTCATTAATAATCTGTGTTTTATAGACTTTATTTCCGGCAGCTTCTAAAATTTCAGCAACCGAAAATCCTAATAAATTATTTCGAATATGCCCAAGATGAAGTGGTTTATTAGTGTTTGGCGAAGAATATTCTACCATAATTTTTCTGGCATCTTCAACCTCTTTTACAAAACCAAATTCAGGATCATTTTTAATCTCATTGAAAAAATCTAGATAAAAAGCATCATTAAATACTATATTTAGAAATCCTTTTACCACATTAAAACGGCTTACAATAGTTACGTGCTCTTGCAGGTAATTCCCTATTTCTTCACCAAGTTTTACAGGATTGGTTTTCACCTGTCTCAACATCGGGAAGCAAACTACGGTAATATCGCCCTCAAAATCTTTTCTTGTTGGCTGAAATTCTACCGTTTCTAGACTTACATCGTAAACATTTTGCACCGCTTCTTTAACGTAAGCAGTAAGCATTTCCTGAATATTCATTTTATAGCGTTTTTAACTCACTAAGTGAGCTTTTATATTATAATCCCAGATTTATTGGGAAGCAATTTCTCTCTATAATACTTTTAAAATCGCTGCAAAGATAACAGAAAATGCCCTTTTTACTAAGGCTTAGCATAGCAAATCCTTATATTTCAACTATACAAAGATACTGGCCGAAAACTAAGAGAAGTTTCTTATCTTTTGAAGAAAAACAGATGTTATTGAATATTTCTTACAATAAGCCTGAAATTAAAGAGAAAATCGACCGCGAAGTTGGCAAAACACTAACACTAAGAGATCGATTTAAACTTAAAGGCAGTGGATCGCCTCGATTAAAAATAACTTCTGTAAGTATTGATATTCATAACTTACTTGTTTTGGATAACAACACCAATACTTGCAATATCGAAATAAGGCCTAACGGAATTATTGTAAGATTTCGAGCAATTTTAGAAACTTATGCCTTAGTAATTCCTTTCTGGAAGCTAAAAATCTACAAAGGAAAAGCCAAGGAATATTCAATTTATCGCGATCATTATTTTATAAAAGTAGCTGCAAAAGATAAAAATGTACATACGTTCTTCAAAAAACTAATCGATTATAAGGATGAAAACGCTCCAACTCGTATCGATGACCTATAAAATGTCTAATTAAGGATGTTGTATGTTTAGAATATTGGTTAAATAGATCACTGTCTTCGTTATTTGAACTTCGCTTAACATAGCCTGTATAATTATCGATTTTTGATAATCTAAGGCTAATTTTTATTTAATTTTTAGCGACCGTACTTAGCGCATATTTGCCGAAAAAAATTATGGATTTGTTTATCTATGTATTTGCGGCTTTATTTTCTGTTATCAATCCGCTTGGCACCATTCCTATTTTTGTAGGTTTAACCACTGAAGATAACTCCAAAGAGCGGGCACGAACGTCACTTTTAACCGCTATAAATATTTTTGTAATCTTAACTATTTGCTTTTTTAGCGGCAGGTATATTCTACAATTCTTCGGAATTAGTATTGAATCTTTACGCATAGCCGGCGGATTAATTATTGTCACATCTGGCTTTGCCTTACTAACCGGCTCATTTTCTAAACACAAAGGAATGAACGACCGCGTGAAAGATGATGCACAACAGCGCGAAGGAATTTCTCTTACTCCGCTTGCCATCCCTATGCTTGCTGGGCCTGGATCGATCTCCCTACTTATCGGGATGTATGAAGATTATCATTTAACTTCAGAAAAATTAATCACCATTTTAGCGATTTTCGCTGTATGTCTTTCTACTTTTTTAATGCTAAAAAGTGCTCATTTTATTGCGAAATATTTGGGAGCTTCAGGGATCAACGCAATTTCAAGAATTATCGGTTTTATAGTTATTGCAATTGGCATCGAATATATTAGCACTTCAGCTATGACCATTTTAGGTATAGGCTTCGATAATAATTAATGAGAATTAGCGCCTATTAAATGCCAGACCACCAATTAAAGTAAGTAAACCAAAAGCAATCATGGCATAAGATTGGGTATTGCTATTTTGTGCTTCTACTTCAATTGGTTCTGCTTCTAGAATAACTTCAGGAGAAAGCAAGCTGTAAATCCCATATCCAATTAAACCAACACCAATTATTAAAAGTGCGATTTTCAGCACGTTATTCATTTTATAAAATTTTATTAATCCTAAGGAAAGGTAGCAATTAAAATGGTAATTTGAGATGTTTCTATTCTAAAGAAAATTATCATATGCGTATCTTACTTACCGGTGCAAACGGCTATATTGGAATGCGATTACTCCCTGAACTTATTGAACAGGGACACGAAGTAATTTGTGCTGTTCGTAATAGAAATAGATTATCTTCTAACAAGGAATTGATAAAACAAGTTGAAATTGTTGAAATCGATTTACTGCAAGATACAGCTACACCAGATAACATCAAGAATATTGATATTGCATATTATCTAATCCATTCGATGAGTGGAAACACCAAAGATTTTGATAGTCAGGAAGCTGAAGCTGCTAAGAATTTCAACAAATTAATGGCAGAAACCAGCGTAAAACAAGTGATTTACCTTAGTGGAATGGTAAACCAAGATAAGCTATCTAAACATCTAAAATCTCGCAAAGCGGTAGAAGATATTCTTTACAAAGGCGATTATCATCTCACCGTTTTACGTGCTGCGATTATTGTAGGCTCTGGAAGTTCTTCTTTTGAAATTATTAGGGATTTATGCGAGAAGTTACCCATAATGATTACACCGCGCTGGGTTAAAACAAAATGCCAGCCTACTGCAATCCGAGATGTGATAAAATTTTTAACCGGTGTTATTGGTTACAAAGAATGCTACGATCAATCTTTTGATATTGGTGGCCCAGATATCCTTTCTTATAAAGAAATGATGTTAAAATATGCTGAAGTTAGAGGTTTAAAACTTTGGATTTTCACCGTTCCGGTCATGTCGGCTAAACTCTCGTCCCATTGGCTATATTTTGTAACCTCAACCTCATATAAATTAGCACAGAATCTTGTAGACAGTATGGAAGTTGAAGTGATTGCAAGAGATAATAAATTAGAAAAAATCCTAGGGATAAAAACTATTTCTTATAAAGAAGCTATAGAAATGGCTTTTCATAGAATTGAACAAAATCAGGTTATATCTAGCTGGAAAGATTCTCTTAGCAGCGGTCGATTTAAAAAGGAATTAAACAAGTATATACAAATTCCTAAATACGGCTGTGTTTTTGACAAGCAACAAAAAAAGGCAGAAAACCCTGAAGAAGCATTAGACAAAATTTGGGCAATTGGCGGGTTAAATGGCTGGTATTATGGAAACTGGTTATGGAAAATTAGAGGTTATTTAGATAAAATTGCCGGCGGCGTTGGTTTACGCCGTGGAAGAACACATCCTACAAAATTGGCTCCGGGCGACTCCCTTGACTTTTGGCGTGTGCTTTTAGCCGATAGAGAAGAAAAACGATTGTTACTTTTTGCTGAAATGAAAGTTCCCGGTGAAGCCTGGTTAGAGTTTTGCATTGATGAAGATGATATCGTACATCAAACAGCCACTTTTAGACCAAAGGGGTTACTAGGGCGCTTGTATTGGTACTCGATGTATCCCTTTCATTACTTTATTTTTGATGGTATGATAACCAAGATCACTACTTCAGAACCTAAAAAAGAATTGAACAATTAATTTCAAAACCATCAATACAGATATCAAAAACAATCCGCTCTTTTACTGCGCGGCTTTAATCCTATTTATTTTCTCGGTTCTTATTTTTTCTTTTACTATAGAATTTTACTCATTTATCGACAGCGCATCTATCTGGGTAAGAGAAATTTTTGGTGAATTTTATCTCTGGCTGGGATTAGTTTGCGTGCTATTTCTCTTGATCGTCGCTTTTTCTAAATACGGGAAAATTCGCTTAGGTGAGTCTCCACCACAATTTGATAGATTATCCTGGATTGCGATGCTGTATAGTGCGGGAATGGGCGCCGGGATTTTATTACGAGCGGTACAGGAACCTGTATTCATGTTTCAAAATCCTCCCTTAAAAACAGATTATCCCAATGATATTATAGCTTTAGAATTCACATTTTATCAATGGGGATTTACAGCTTGGGCATTTTACGGAATATTTGCATTAATAATTGGCTATTCCCTATTTGTCCGAAAAAATACTATTCTTCTTGGAACGAGTTTACCTCAGCTTAGTAAAATTGAGGCCGCACCAAAAAGTATCGATATTTTAACTATTCTCACTACTGTTTTTGGATTGGTAGCAGCAATAGGTTTAGGAACAACGCAAATAGAAGGTGGCCTTAGCCATCTTATGGAAAAACAACCAGGAACGCTTTGGATAGTAATGGGATTAGTTTTTCTTATTTGCCTCCTAGCATTCATTTCAGCATATTCGGGTGTAGAAAAGGGAATTAAACGTATTTCTAATTGGAATATTTATATCACTATGGTGTTAATGATATTTGTATTTCTACAAGCAGATATTGCTGAAATACTACGACAATTTTTAATAGCCACATGTTATTATCTTAAAGACTTTTTCCAGTTAAGCTTAGCCATTGGCGACTTTAATCCTGGTAAGCAATTTTTAACAGATTGGACGTATTATTATTGGTCATTTTGGCTAGCCTGGGCACCTTTTACAGGGATTTTTATTGCGAGAATATCAAAGGGAAGAACTATTAGAGAAATGATATTGGGCGTTTTAATCCTGCCATCTTTAGGCAGCTTTCTATGGTTTAGCGTTTTTGGTGGATCTTCTTTTGATATTATTGAAGGCATGCAAACTTACAATGGAGAATTCAACAATGTCTTTACTTCTATATTTAGATTCTTCGAATCTTTTCCGTTTTCTAATATCACAAATATTATCACCGTTATCTTATTGATTAGTTTTTTGGTAACCTCGGTAGACTCGGCTATTTATGTTTTAAGTATGTTTAGTGATAAAGGCAGTGAAGATCCAAAAAAGAAATACCGCCTTATTTGGGCGGTATTGATTCTTTTATTTTCTGAAGCTATTATTTTACTTGGCAATGTAAAACCAGAGAGCGATGTTCTAGATGCCATGCAAAAATTCCTAATTATTAGCTCACTACCTTTTGCTATTTTCACAGCAATAATTATGGTTCTTTTTGTAATCGAAATTCGAAAAAAACAGCCTTAATTTTTTACCATTTGATTGCTTTAAGCCTTCGGTAGAAAAACTTCAGCAAGCATACATCTTGCGCTGCCTCCACCACAAGTTTCAATCACATTAAGATCACTGCTTAAAATCTGTGAATGCTTCTCTATTTTAGCTACCTGATCTGGAGTTAAACTTTGATGCGCACGCGCGCTCATTACTAAATATTTTTTTTCAAAAGCACCTTTCACCTGAAGCATATTCCCAGCAAACTCGTGCATTTGTTCTTCAGAAATAACGATAAGCTCTTTTTTATCTTGCTTTAGATGTTTTAAAAGATTTTTACGCTCTTTCGCATCATCAATAGCATCTATACAAACTACAGCAAATTCTTCTGCAACACACATCATTACATTGGTATGATAGATTTGTTTTCGCTTGCCTTCAACGGTTTGATACGCATTAAAAATAACTGGAGTATATTCAAAATCTTCACAAAATTCAATTAGAAGATCTTCATCTGCTCTAGGTGATAAAGCACAATATGCTTTTTCGTTTTCTCTGTCCAAAATTAAACTTCCGGTTCCTTCAAGAAAAAGATCATCGTCTTCAGCAGAAGTATAATCTACAATATTAGTGATCTTAAAACCGGCATCTTCCAGCTCTGCAAAATACTCTAAACGGCGTTCTTTGCGTCGGTTTGCCGCAAACATGGGATATAAAGCTATCTCTCCATTTTCATGAAAAGAAACCCAATTATTAGGGAAAATTGAATCTGGAGTATTATCTTCAGCAATATCATCTACCTCTATAACATGTACACCAACTGCTCTCAATTTTTTCACAAAAGCGTCAAATTCTGTCTGCGCTTTTTCGTTTACATCTTTTCCTTTTAATTCTTTTTGAAAATAATTATTAACCGCCGTCTCTTCATTCATTCTAAAAGCTACGGGTCTTACCATAAGAACGGTATCTGTGATCTGTTTCATTTTAGTCTCTAATTAAAGGTAAAGTTGAACAACGTAGTAAACCTTCTTGTTTTGCAATCTGTGAATAAGGAACCTCTTCTACCGTAATACCATGAGAACGCAACCAGGAATTTAGCCGCGTAAATTTTTCCTCGGATATAACTACTTTTTCTGAAATCGAAAATATGTTAGAATTCATATCATACATTTCGTCTTTAGTAATTTCAAAAACATTATTTTTTCCAAATAAATTTACAAGCCATTGATATTCTTTAGAATCTAAAAAACCTCCCTTATATATAATCGCCTTGTCTTTTCCAACGGGTTGAAAACAGCAATCTAAGTGCAAGGCATTTTCCTTTGCATCTACATTACTCTTTTTTAAATTGAAAGAAACTACTTTTTTCTTCGGAAATATATCCTGAAGCGCTTTTACTGCATGAATGTTTGTTCTTGCCGTAATATATTCTGAATAATCTTCGCCAATGTAAGTTCCTACCAAAATATAATCTCCAAATGGCATTACATCTCCACCTTCAATATGAGCTTCTTCTGGAAGTTTTATTATATTTTCTGGATCTATTTGATTGATTACATGATCAATCGCCTTTATTTCTTTTTCTCTATCGGGAAGAATATTTGCCTTTATAAATTTATCTTCGATTACAAATGCAATATCTCTTGTAAAAATTTGATTATAATTTTCTATAATCTTAGGTCTAAACACCTCGACATCGTACTTTTTAAGAACTTCAGCAACCGCTTCAATCTCTTTCACCATATCCTCTTCTTTAGGATAAGTACCGGCTTTAATATGTTCTATAGATTTTGGATCGTAAGCTTCATCAAGTCCCGGTGCACCGCCATTATTTTTAGCGATTCCTAAAACAACTGCTCTTAATCTTGATGTTTCGTTATTAATCTTTAACTGCATTGCTAACATTTTTCCAAATATAAAAAAAGCCTCATTTAATAATGAGGCTTTTCAAATAATTATAATAGTGTACTTTTATCTTTCACTAACGGGCTTAAATTCTCTTAAGTTTTCCCCTACATAGATTTGTCTTGGCCTACCAATAGGTTCTTTTTTAAGTCTCATCTCTCTCCATTGTGCAATCCAACCAGGAAGTCTTCCTAGAGCGAACATCACAGTAAACATCTCTACTGGTATGCCTAAAGCCCTATAAATAATTCCTGAATAGAAATCTACGTTTGGATATAATTTTCTTTTTACGAAGTAATCGTCCTCTAAAGCTTCTTTCTCTAATCCTTTTGCGATGTCCAATACTGGATCTTCTACTCCTAAACCATTTAATACCTCGTCTGCAGATTTCTTAATAATCTTAGCTCTTGGGTCAAAGTTTTTATAAACACGGTGCCCAAAGCCCATTAAACGGAAAGAATCATCTTTGTCCTTAGCTTTCTGCATAAATTTATGTGTATCTCCACCATCAGCTTTGATACCTTCTAACATCTCGATTACCGCTTGGTTAGCACCACCATGAAGTGGTCCCCAAAGTGCTGAAATACCAGCAGAGATAGAAGCAAATAATCCTGCATGAGATGAACCTACCATTCTTACTGTAGAAGCTGAACAGTTTTGCTCGTGATCTGCATGAAGAATTAATAATTTATCTAATGCTTCAATCACAGATTTATCTACATTATATTTTTTGCCTGGCTTCTCAAACATCATTTTATGCAGATTCTCTACATATCCTAAAGAATCATCTCCGTAGTTAAGGGGAAGGCTACTTTTCTTTCTTTGTGTCCAAGCAACAAGTACTGGAAATTTACCAAGAATCTTTACAATTGCTTTATACATATCCTCCTCTGATTCTACATCTACAGAACCAGGATTAAAAGCAGTTAATGCACTAGTTAATGAGGCAAGAACTCCCATTGGGTGAGCAGCTTTTGGAAATCCATCCAAAATTTTCTTCATCTCCTCATCAACCTCAGATTCTTCTTTTATATCTCCGTAAAACTTATCAAGCTGCTGCTTGTTTGGTAATTCACCAAAAATTAAAAGATAAGCTACTTCTAGAAAATCTGCTTTTTCAGCAAGGTCTTCGATGGCATAACCTCTATATCTTAAGATTCCTTCTTCTCCGTTCAAAAAAGTGATAGCACTTTCACAGCTTCCTGTGTTTTTATATCCACGGTCTAAAGTTATCATTCCGGCTTCAGATCGAAGGGTTTTAATATTAATACCCAGTTCACCTTCTGTTCCTTCAGTTACAGGGAACTCATATTTTTTTCCTTGATATTCTAATATAGCTTTATCTGACATTGTGTTGAATTACAATTTTAATTAATCGATTGCGAATTTAATAAAATCTAAGCTTCTATTCAATTAAAACCAAGCAATTATACTAATATTAACAAGGGTTTCAAGAGATTTTGCTTAATAAGTGTATAAGTAAATTTAAGCTGGTAATTTGTAGAGTGATTTATAGTAATCGTCTACTGATTTTTTCCAGGTGAAGCGTTCTTTTTTTGCATTTCTTTCTATTGTTCTCCATTTGGTTTTATCGTCGAAAAACATTTCCAGTACATGTTTAAAAGAATCTACCATATTCTTGATTTTCTTATCGTAGCTTTCGCCATCAAATGCAAAACCGGTCTCCAAATGCTTTACCGTGTCGATTAATCCACCTGTATGGTGAACAAGACAAGGATGTCCATTTCTCATTGCAAGCATCTGGCTAATCCCGCATGGCTCAAATAAACTAGGCATAAAGTACAAATCTGTTTCCAGATAAATACTATCGATAACGTCTTCGTCCTGGCCATTAATAAATAAAAAATTACTTTTTTGATGACTTATTTTTCGTAACAACTCTTCATACTCGGGAGCCCCAGTACCTAATAAGATAAATACGCCGTTCACCTCTGCCAAAAGATCTAAAATTTCAATAAAAGCTTCAGGCGATTGCTTAAAGAAATAAAACTTTTGTTCTGTTAAACGAGCGACACTAGAGCATACAAATTCTGGTTTTCTTTTTAGGAAAGGCATAATTTTTTCGCCAGTATGGGCTAAGAAATCTGATTTATACTTTTTTGATTCATGTTGCATCCATTTAAAAAGTGCGAATGCTATATTGAAATATAAATTATTTTTTCTAGCTCTTCTTATATTTCTATAATTACAGCCATTTAATATTCCTATAAACCGTCCCTCCTCATTGGCCTGATTTAAATCTTCTTCAAGACCTTCGCCACCAATAAAAACTGGCGGATCGCTAGGATGAAGAACATCTTCTTTATAACTAGGTGATACCGTATGAACGGCATCAGCAAACCGAATACCCAGCGCCATCATGTTGATACAATCGTGATAGCGTCTATCCTTTAGTTCGTCGTAATTAAAATCGACATTAGGATAAAAATTCCTCACAGAAGAATAATTATTTTCGAAAGGTCTAATTCCCTGTATAGCTAGATTGTGTATACTATAAATTACACGGATATCCTGAAGTGCTGTATACTCCTGATGATATCTTCTTAAAAATAGAATCATACTCGCATGCCAATCGTGTAAATGAATAACGTCAAGTTTTCCAAAAACGTTATTTTTAATAGCTTGAGCCACAGCAGTACAAAATATAAAATATTTTATCGCATCTGTATAGAATGGTTGATCCAGATCGTTATGGTAAATATGTGCTATATCTCCTCCTTCAATTTCGGGATGATGAATTACATAATGCGTAATTCCTGGAAAATCTTTTTTAGGTTGAACTTTATAAATCTCTGCCTCGTAAGAAGTGTTTCTTAGATTGAAAAATAGTTTAGAGACCATAGTTCCACCATGGTGAAGTCTGGAATATGAAGGTACTACAACATGAACGGTATCTCCTTTTTGAGAAATTTGCCTGGGGACATCGCGTAGTACATCGCCCATTCCTCCTGCTTTGCAACGGGGTATAGCATCATTTTCTGAAGCTACAAACAAAAAATTATGCATGTAAAAATCTGGTTAGGATTAGATTAGAACTTTAGTGAGTGAAAAGTTAATTATTAATCCCCAAATATTTAATTAAAAGAATATTAAATTAAAATAAAAAAGCTCTTCAAATTAATGAAGAGCTTTTTAAGTTCTAAAAAAACTAATATTCCTTATTTTACTTTAAATGCTTTTTCTTTTGGATAATAAGCAACACTTCCTAATTCCTCTTCAATCCTAAGAAGCTGATTGTACTTTGCCATACGATCACTTCTAGAAGCAGAACCAGTTTTGATTTGCCCAGTATTTAAAGCAACAGCTAAATCTGCAATAGTATTATCTTCAGTTTCTCCAGATCTATGTGACATTACAGAAGTAAATCCAGCATTATGAGCCATATTTACAGCAGCAATTGTTTCGGTTAGTGTACCAATTTGGTTCACTTTGATAAGGATTGAATTTGCAATTCCTTCTTCGATACCTCTTGATAGGCGCTCTACGTTAGTTACATAAAGATCATCTCCTACTAATTGGATTTTATCTCCTACTTTATCGGTAAGTGCTTTCCAGCCTTCCCAATCATTTTCATCCATACCATCTTCGATAGAAACGATAGGGTATTTTGAAGATAATTCAGCTAAATAAGAAGCTTGCTCTTCACTAGATCTAACTACACCTTTATCGCCTTCGAATTTAGCATAATTGTATTTTCCATCTTCGTAAAACTCGGCAGCAGCACAATCTAAAGCGATCATAACTTCATCACCACCTTTGTACCCAGCCTTTTCGATAGCCTTAAGAATAGTTTCTAAAGCATCCTCCGTTCCGTCTAAAGTTGGAGCAAATCCACCTTCATCACCTACAGCAGTGCTAAGACCTCTATCATGAAGTACTTTTTTAAGATTATGGAAAATTTCAGTACCCATTTTTAAAGCATGAGAAAAACTTTCTGCTTTTACAGGCATAATCATAAATTCCTGAAATGCGATAGGAGCATCACTATGAGAACCTCCGTTAATAATATTCATCATTGGCACCGGAAGCGTATTTGCGCTTACACCACCTACATAACGATATAAAGGAAGACCAAGTTCGTTTGCTGCAGCTTTAGCTACGGCAAGAGAAACACCTAAAATAGCGTTAGCTCCTAACTTAGATTTATTTGATGTTCCATCTAGCTCGATCATTGCCTGATCGATCAAATTTTGTTCGAAAACTGAATAGCCTAAAAGCTGCTCTGCAATTTTACTGTTTACATTATCAACAGCTGTAAGAACACCTTTTCCCATAAAGTCGTCACCACCATCACGTAGTTCTACAGCTTCATGCTCACCGGTAGAAGCTCCAGAAGGCACTGCTGCCCTTCCTAATACTCCGTTTTCTGTGATTACATCTACTTCTACTGTTGGGTTACCTCTGGAGTCAAAAATTTGACGTGCATGAATATGTACTATAGCACTCATAATTTATATTATAATTTAATTAATTGATTAGTCTGCAAGATACAAATACAACAAGAAAAAAACGAGGAATAATTTTTAATATAACAAGCATTTCACCTAAAACGTTTGCGAAGCAGTATCTGTTACTATCCATAGTATCAATATCTTAAATTAAAACAAGAAAAAAGCCGAGATTCGATCTCGGCTTTTATATTATTATGCTTTTGCCTGTTTAATCCTTTCTATAAATTCATCAAAAAGATAGCTTGCATCATTTGGACCCGGACTAGCTTCCGGATGATACTGTACAGAAAAACAGTTCTTATTGGTCATCTCTAAACCTCCAACAGTATGATCATTAAGACAAATATGAGTCATTTTTATATTAGGATGATTTTCTGTCGCAGTTTTATCTACTGAAAATCCATGATTTTGAGAGGTAATTTCTCCTTTACCAGTTTTTAAATTCTTAACAGGATGGTTAATTCCACGGTGACCATGATGCATTTTATAAGTAGGTATCCCATTTGCTAAAGCGATAATTTGATGCCCTAAGCAAATCCCGAATAAAGGATGATCCTTTTCAATAATGTCGGTTGCGAGCTGAATGGCATTTTTTAATGGCTTTGGATCTCCAGGGCCATTTGAAAGAAAATACCCATCTGGATTCCACTCACTCATTTGTTCATAAGAAGTATCAAAAGGAAAAACTTTTACATAAACATCTCTTTTTGCAAGATTTCTAAGAATATTCTTTTTGATACCTACGTCTAAAGCAGCAACCTTGTAGGTTGCGTTTTCATTTCCATAAAAATATGGTTCTTTAGTTGATACCTTAGAAGCAAGCTCTAAACCATCCATATCTGGCACTTTAGCAAGCTCAGATTTCAGTCCCTCTATATTTTCAACATCTGTGGAAATAATAGCATTCATTGCACCGTTTTCTCTAATGTAGGTCACAAGTGCACGAGTATCAACATCAGAAATTGCAAATAAATTGCTCTCATTTAAAAACTCCTGTAGCGTTTTATCAGCTGCAGGTCTTGATTGATCGTAGCTAAAATTTTTACAAATCAAACCAGCTATTTTAGCACCATCAGATTCATTCTCTTCTGTATTAGTACCATAATTACCAATATGGGCATTGGTGGTAACCATCAATTGGCCAAAATAAGATGGATCTGTAAATATTTCCTGATAACCGGTCATTCCGGTATTAAAGCAAACCTCTCCAACGGCACTGCCATCTTCAGTACCTACAAGTTTTCCATGAAAAATGGTTCCGTCTGCTAATAGAATTATAGCTTTTTTTCTTGTTTGATATTTCATACTAAAAATAATACTATCTAAAGTTAGGGAATTATTGAAATGAATACTAATTAGATAAAAAAAAAGGACAAACTCGGTGAGTTTATCCTTTTTTAAAACTATTGATAATAAAGAATCATCTATTCTTCTTTTTTACCTTCTTGCTCATCTTGCTTAGACTCTTCAGCTTCTGGAGCTTCAGTAGTTTCAGCTTTTTTCTTACCAGCTCTACGAGTAGACTTCTTCTTCGCAGGCTTGTTTACATTGTAAGTCTCGTTAAAGTCTACTAACTCGATCATAGCCATATCAGCGTTATCTCCTAATCGATTACCAAGTTTAATGATTCTTGTATAACCACCTGGACGATCACCTACTTTTGGAGCTACTTCACGAAATAATTCAGCAACTGCATACTTATCGCGCAATTTACTAAAAACTATTCTTCGATTATGTGTAGTATCTTCTTTAGACTTTGTTACTAACGGCTCTACAAAAACCTTTAAAGCTTTTGCCTTAGCCACAGTAGTATTGATGCGTTTATGCTCAATTAGTGAAGACGCCATATTGGCCAACATCGACTTACGATGCGCGGTCTTTCTACCTAAATGATTTATTTTCTTTCCGTGTCTCATTACTATTCTTTTTAGAGTAATTCACCAATGTGAATTAGTCCTTATCCAATTTATATTTTGAAAGATCCATACCAAAGTTTAGTCCTTTGTTGCTTACAAGCTCTTCAAGCTCTGTTAATGATTTCTTACCGAAGTTACGGAACTTCATAAGATCATTTTTATTGTAAGATACAAGATCTCCTAAGGTATCAACTTCAGCCGCTTTTAAACAATTTAATGCTCTAACTGAAAGATCCATATCTACTAACTTAGTTTTTAGTAGTTGTCTCATATGAAGAGATTCTTCATCATAAGTTTCAGTTTGTGCAATTTCATCAGCCTCTAATGTTATACGCTCATCAGAGAATAACATGAAGTGGTGAATCAAAGTTTTTGCTGCTTCTGTTAACGCATCTTTAGGATGAATAGAACCGTCACTGCTAATTTCAAAAACTAGTTTTTCATAATCAGTTTTTTGTTCTACACGGTAATTCTCAATACTATATTTTACATTCTTTATAGGAGTGTAAATAGAATCTGTGAAAATTGTACCTAAAGGAGCATTGGCTTTCTTATTTTCTTCTGCAGGAACATAACCTCTACCTTTTTCGATAGTGATCTCCATATTAATGTTCACTTTGCTATCAAGATGACAAATCACTAAATCGGGATTTAAAACTTGAAAACCAGAGATAAACTTTTGAAAGTGACCAGCGGTTAATTCTTCTTCACCAGAAACAGAAATTGTAACGGCTTCGTTATCTATTTCATCAATTTGCCTTTTGAATCTAACTTGTTTAAGATTCAAAATTATTTCTGTAACATCTTCTACAACTCCAGGAATTGTTGAGAATTCATGATCAACACCTTCGATACGAACCGAAGTGATCGCAAATCCCTCTAAAGAAGATAACAGCACTCTTCTTAAAGCGTTACCAACGGTTAACCCATAACCAGGTTCCAAAGGACGAAATTCAAATTTCCCCTCGAAATCTGTAGAGTCAATCATTATAACTTTATCGGGCTTCTGAAAATTTAGTATTGCCATATTACGACTTCTGTGAATTATTATTTCGAATATAATTCGACGATGAATTGTTCATTGATATTTTCTGGAATCTGAACTCTTCCAGGTACTGAAACAAAAGTTCCTTGTTTTGTTTCGTTGTTCCAAGTAATCCATTCGTAAACACTGCTATTATTAGCTAATGAATCCTGTACTACTTGTAAAGATTTAGATTTCTCTCTTACTCCAACTACATCTCCTGCTTTCAATTGGTAAGATGGGATATTTACTAATTCTCCATTCACAGTAATGTGTCTGTGAGAAACTAGTTGCCTTGCAGCTCTTCTTGAAGGCGCAACACCTAATCTAAATACAACATTATCTAATCTAGACTCACAAAGTTGTAGTAATACCTCACCGGTAATTCCTTGCGAACTTGTTGCTTTTTCAAACATGTTTCTAAATTGACGCTCTAAAATACCATAAGTATATTTAGCTTTTTGTTTCTCCATTAACTGGATAGCGTATTCAGATTTTTTACCTCTACGACGGTTGTTACCGTGCTGTCCTGGAGGATAATTTCTTTTTTCAAAAGATTTATCATCTCCAAATATAGCTTCACCGAATTTACGGGCTATTTTGGTCTTTGGACCTGTATATCTTGCCATTTAAAATTGATTTACAGAAAAGGGATTATGAATTAAGGCATTCGTCCTTCGATAATCGTAATTTCCTTTTCTAATTATATAATTAATTATACTCTACGTCTCTTAGGAGGACGACATCCGTTATGCGGAAGTGGTGTAACATCGATAATTTCAGTTACTTCAATACCACTGTTATGGATAGAACGAATCGCTGATTCTCTACCATTTCCTGGTCCTTTAACGTAAACTTTTACTTTGCGCAACCCAGCTTCGTGAGCTACTTTAGAAGCATCTTCTGAAGCTAACTGAGCAGCGTAAGGTGTATTTTTCTTAGATCCTCTAAAACCCATTTTACCGGCTGAAGACCAAGAAATAACATCTCCTTTTTTGTTGGTCAAAGAGATGATAATATTGTTAAAAGAAGCAGTAACATGAGCTTCTCCAATAGACTCAACGTTTACTTTACGTTTCTTTTGAGCTTGTTTTGTTGACTTTGCCATATTACTTATTATTTAGTTGCCTTTTTCTTGTTAGCAACAGTTTTTCTTCTTCCTTTTCTAGTTCTAGAATTGTTTTTGGTTCTTTGACCTCTTAATGGCAATCCAGAACGATGACGAATACCTCTGTAACATCCAATATCCATTAGACGCTTAATACTCATCTGAACTTCAGTACGTAATTCACCTTCAATTGTGTAGCCACCTACTGCTTCACGGATACGACCTATTTCATCATCATCCCAATCTGAAACTTTCTTACTTTCATCAACTTTGGCCTGTGCAAGTATTTCCTGAGCCCTGCTGTTGCCAATTCCGAAGATATAGGTTAACGCTATAACTCCTCGCTTTTGTTTAGGTATATCTACCCCTGCAATTCTTGCCATAATTAGCCTTGTCTTTGTTTAAATCTAGGATTCTTTTTGTTAATCACATAAAGGCGCCCTTTTCTGCGTACTATTTTACAGTCGGCACTTCTTTTCTTTATTGATGCTCTAACTTTCATCTTTATATTTTTTATAAATGCCAGATGCAAAAATAAAATTTACATATGGCCTATTTGCCAAAATAATTTTTTCAGAGTGCAAAAGTAATGAAAAAATTATTAATAGCTCAATTTACTTCTTAGTATCTGTAAGTTATACGAGCCTTAGATAAATCATAAGGACTCATTTCTAACTTCACCTTATCTCCTGGCAGTAATTTAATGTAATGCATACGCATCTTGCCTGAGATATGAGCGGTCACAACATGACCGTTTTCTAGCTCTACACGAAACATTGCATTAGACAATGCTTCGATAATAGTTCCGTCTTGTTCAATTGCTGGTTGTTTTGCCATAATTAAGCTACTGCTTTTCTGTTTTTACCTGTTTTCATTAATCCGTCATAGTGTCTATTCAACAAGTAAGAATTTACTTGCTGCATAGTATCGATTGCAACTCCAACTAGAATTAAAAGAGAGGTACCTCCAAAAAACAACGCCCAACCTTGCTGAACACCTAACAACTTTACAATGATCGCTGGGAAAATAGCAATAATTGCTAAAAACACAGATCCAGGAAGCGTTATTTGTGACATTATACGATCTAAATATTCAGAAGTCTCACTACCTGGTCTAATACCCGGTATAAAGCCTCCACTACGCTTTAAATCGTCAGCCATTTTATTGGTCGGTACAGTAATCGCGGTATAAAAATATGTAAAAACAATAATTAATAAAGCGAATACTAAATTATACCAAAACCCAAAGATATCACTAAATGCAGCTGTTACACCCTGTGCAGCATCGGAGTCTGATAGACCAGCCAAAGCTACAGGGATAAACATAATAGCCTGAGCAAATATTATTGGCATAACTCCAGAAGCATTAAGCTTTAAAGGAATATATTGTCTAGAGCCAAAAACATTTTTCTCATAACCACCAGTAGCAGACCTTCTAGCATATTGTACTGGTATCTGACGCACAGCCATTACCAACATTACAGCGGCTAAAATAATTGCAAACCAAATAGCTAATTCTATCAACACCATAATCAAGCCTCCGCTACCCTCGAACCTAGATGCAAATTCCTGTAGAAATGCTTGAGGAAGCGTAGCAATAATACCAACCATAATTAGCAATGAGATACCATTACCAATACCTTTATCTGTTATCTTCTCTCCTAACCACATGGCAAATACAGTTCCTGTGGTAAGAATAATAACTGAAGAAACAATAAAGGATAGGCTATCTCCTAAAAGGAAAGCATTTTGCGGCAAGGTATTGAATAGGTTATAAATATAACCAGGTCCTTGAACCAACGTAATTGCTATGGTTAACCATCTAGTAATTTGGTTTATCTTCTTACGCCCACTCTCTCCTTCTTTTTGCAGTTTCTGCAAATAAGGAATAGCGATCCCCATTAGCTGCACTACGATGGAAGCAGAAATATAAGGCATAATACCTAACGCAAAAATAGAAGCATTAGAAAATGCTCCCCCAGTAAATGCATTAAGCAAACCTAATAAACCACTGTCTGTCTGATTAGCTAAATTTGCTAACTGACTGGCATCTATCCCAGGAAGTACAACCTGAGTTCCAAAACGATAAACTAAAAGCAAACCGAGGGAAACTAAAATACGATTTTTTAGCTCCTCGATTTTCCAAATATTTTTTATAGTATTGATGAATTTCATTTGGCTATCTATTATAAAGTAACAACTTCTCCTCCTGCAGCTTCTATAGCTTCCTTGGCTGAGGCCGTAAATTTATGAACAGATACTTTTAATTTAGCCTTTAATTCACCCCTACCTAAAATTTTAACCAGTTCGTTTTTTCCAGCCAAACCGTGTTCTACAAGTACACTTAGATCTACTGTATCAGTAACTTTACCATTATCTACTAATGTTTGTAAAGTATCTAAGTTAATACCTTGATATTCTTTACGGTTTCTGTTATTAAAACCAAATTTTGGTACACGGCGCTGAAGTGGCATTTGCCCACCTTCAAAACCTATTTTCTTAGAGTAACCAGAACGTGATTTAGCCCCTTTGTGACCACGAGTAGCAGTCCCTCCTTTACCGGATCCTTCTCCACGGCCAACACGCTTATTGTTACTTCTAACTGAACCTTTTGCAGGTCTTAAGTTACTTAAATTCATGTGAACCTATTATTTTGTTTCCTCTACAGAAACTAAGTGTTTAACTTTATTTATCATACCAAGGATGTTAGGAGTATCCTCGTGCTCTACAGAACTTCCCATCTTTCTAAGACCTAATGCCTCTAGAACTCTTTTTTGATTCTGAGATCTATTAATAGCACTTTTTACTTTCGTTACCTTAATCTTTGCCATCTTGTCCTTGATTTTATCCTTTGAAAAGTTTTTCTAACGTGATCCCACGTTGTTTAGCAACTGCTTCTGCACTTCTTAACTGAAGTAATGCATCAAAAGTAGCTTTCACAACGTTATGTGGGTTAGAAGAACCTTGATTCTTAGAAAGCACATCGTGAACCCCTACAGACTCCAATACCGCACGAATTGCACCACCAGCAATAATACCGGTACCAGTTGCAGCAGGTAAAAGTAAAACTCTCGCTCCACCATATTTACCTTTTTGTTCATGTGGTAAAGTACCTTTATGTAAAGGAATACGTACCAAATTCTTTTTTGCATCTTCAACGGCTTTGGAAATAGCATCGGCAACCTCTTTCGATTTACCTAAACCTTGTCCAACTACACCATTTTCGTCACCAACCACTACAATAGCAGAGAAACCAAATGCTCTACCACCCTTTGTAACTTTAGTAACACGTTGCACTCCTACCAAACGATCTTTAAGTTCAAGACCTCCTGGTTTTACATGTTCTACGTTTTTATAATCTTGATACATATCTTCTTAGAATTTTAGTCCTCCTTCACGAGCACCTTCTGCTAATGATTTAATTCTTCCGTGGTATAAATAACCACCTCTATCGAAAGAAACAGTTTCTACCCCAGATTGCTTCGCTCTATCGGCTAAGCTTTTTCCTACCAAATTAGCAATTTCGCTTTTGGTTCCGGTAGCGTCTTTCACGTCCTTATCTCTAGAAGAAGCCGAAGCTAATGTTTTTCCAGCTACATCATCTATAATTTGAGCATAAATTTCTTTATTACTTCTATATACAGATAATCTTGGACGGCTTTCAGTTCCGCTAATATTCTTACGAATACGCTTTCTTATCTTTAATCTTCTTTTTTCTTTTGAAAATGCCATAACTAACTTATTAAGCTGATTTACCTGCTTTTCTTCTAATTATTTCTCCTTTGAACTTAATACCCTTTCCTTTATAAGGTTCTGGTACTCTGAAAGAACGAATCTTTGCAGCAACCTGTCCTAAAAGTTGTTTGTCATGAGAAGTAAGCTTAACTACTGGATTCTTACCTTTTTCAGATATTGTTTCAACCTTAACTTCAGGAGCTACATCCAAAACAATATTATGAGAAAAACCAACCGCTAAATCTAATTTCTGTCCTTGATTCGAAGCTCTGTAACCAACACCTACTAATTCTAATTCTTTAGAGAATCCATTAGTTACACCTTCTATCATATTATTAACTAAAGCACGATATAATCCATGCTTAGCTTTTTGATCACTTTTCTCAGAAGAACGCTCAAAAGAAATTACATTATCTTCTACATTAACATCTATATCGTTAATCTCTTGTTTAAGCTCTCCTAATTTTCCTTTTACCGTTACAACATTACCATTAACGTCTACATTAACACCTTCTGGAATTGTAACTGGGCTTTTACCTATTCTTGACATTTCTTAGTTATTTTAAGAATTAGTAAACGTAACACAATACTTCACCACCAACATTGTCTCTTCTAGCTTGCTTATCTGTCATTACTCCGTGAGAAGTAGAGATAATTGCTATTCCAAGACCGTTAAGTATACGTGGTAATTCTCCAGCACCGGCATATTTACGTAAACCAGGTTTACTTATTCTTTGGATATCTTTAATTACAGAGTCTTTAGTATCTTTATCATACTTAAGAGCTATCTTGATAGTACCCTGAGCGGTATCATTATCAAACTTGTAACTTAAGATATATCCTTGATCGAATAATATCTTTGTAATTTCTTTTTTAACTTTAGAAGCAGGTATCTCAACAACCCTATGGTTTGCTGCAACCGCATTTCTAATTCGCGTTAAAAAATCTGCAATTGGATCTGTATTCATTTATATTAATTTGCGGTTATGGTTTTCCGTAATTTTGGAACCTACAACCAATTTATAATTTACCAACTAGCTTTCTTAACCCCAGGAATAAGACCATTGTTAGCCATTTCTCTAAACATTACTCGAGAAAGTCCAAATTGTCTCATATATCCTTTAGGTCTACCAGTTAGCTTACAACGATTATGCAAACGCACTGGAGAAGAGTTCTTAGGTAATTTCTGCAATGCTTCAAAATCTCCAGCTTCTTTCAAAGCTTTTCTTTTTTCAGCATATTTTTTTACCATTTTTTGTCTCTTAACCTCACGGGCTTTCATTGATTCTTTAGCCATTCTTAATTCTTTTTAAAAGGTAAACCTAATTCAGTTAGTAAAGATTTAGCTTCTTTATCGGTATTTGCGGTTGTAACGAAAGTAATATCCATACCTGCAATTCTATTTACAGCATCAATATCAATTTCAGGGAAAATTATCTGCTCAGTAATACCTAAGTTATAATTACCTCTACCATCAAATCCGTTAGCTTTTATCCCGTTAAAATCACGTACACGTGGAAGTGCAGAGGTAATTAATCTATCTAAAAACTCATACATTCTATAACCACGTAAAGTTACTTTAGCACCAATTGGCATCCCTTTACGTAATTTAAATGAAGCAACATCTTTCTTTGAGATCGTTGCAACAGCCTTTTGACCAGTAATAGCTGACAATTCATCAACAGCATGGTCAATTAACTTCTTATCTGCAACAGCGCCACCAACTCCACGGCTGATTACGATTTTCTCAAGCTTTGGCACTTCCATTACATTGCTGTAACTATATTCTTCTGTAAGAGCTGATTTGATTTTGTCATCATACTCTTGTCTAAGTCTTGGTACGTATGCCATAACTATATTACTTCATTTGATTTTTTAGAAAATCTCACCTTTTTACCATCCTCTTCTCTATAACCAACTCGGGTTGCTTTACCGTCCTTAGTTACCAAAGATAAGTTAGATATGCTAATAGGTGCTTCTTTCTTTGTAATTCCGCCCTGTGGATTAGAAGCACTTGGCTTCTCATGTTTAGAAATTGTATTAATTCCTTCCACTATGGCTTTATTCTTTTCTGGAAATACTTTCTGAACTTTACCTTCCTGACCTTTATGGTCTCCTGCGATAACAAGAACAGTATCTCCTGATTTTATTTTAAGCTTTGTCATTTTTTTAATGTATTAAAGCACTTCAGGTGCTAATGATACAATTTTCATGAATTGCTTATCACGAAGTTCTCTCGCAACAGGACCAAAAACACGTGTTCCACGCATTTCTCCAGTTGGGTTTAAAAGCACACATGCATTATCATCGAATCTTATATAAGATCCATCTGGTCTGCGCACTTCTTTCTTGGTACGAACAACAACTGCTGTAGAAACTGCACCCTTTTTAATGTTCCCATTAGGTGTAGCTTCTTTAACGCTGACAACAATTTTGTCTCCAACAGAAGCGTATCTTTTCTTTGTACCTCCTAATACTCTAATTGCTAAAACTTCTTTAGCGCCAGTATTATCTGCTACTCTTAGTCTAGACTCTTGTTGTACCATAATTACTTCGCTCTTTCAATTATTTCTACTAATCTCCAACATTTAGATTTACTCATAGGTCTCGTCTCCATGATCCTAACAGTATCACCTTCGTTGCAGTCGTTTGTTTCGTCGTGAGCTACGTATTTCTTAGTTTTTAATACGAACTTTCCATACATAGGGTGTTTTACCTTTTTAACTTCAGAAACCACTATCGATTTCTGCATTTTGTTACTAGTAACTACACCTATTCGCTCTTTTCTTAAATTTCTTTTTTCCATCTTTCAGCAGAATAACACTTATTGTTGTTCTCTTTTTGTTAACTCGGTAGCTAATCTCGCTATACTTTTCCTTACAGTTCTTAACTGTATTGGGTTCTCTAATGGCGAAACAGCATGAGCCATTTTTAAATCTGCATATGCCTTACGAGATTTACCAAGCTCTTCCTGTAATTCTGCAACAGATAATTCTTTTACTTCTGATTGTTTCATAATTCAAAAATTATTCTTGATAATCTCTAGCTACGATAAATTTTGTTCTCACAGGAAGTTTCTGCGCTGCAAGACGCAATGCTTCTTTAGCAGTTGCCATAGGCACACCACCAATTTCAAACATTATTCTTCCAGGCTTTACAACAGCAGCCCAATATTCAACAGCACCTTTACCTTTACCCATACGAACCTCTAGAGGTTTTTTAGTGATCGGCTTATCTGGGAAAATTTTAATCCAGATAGAACCTTCTCTCTTCATATAACGGGTAGCAGCAATACGAGCAGCTTCTATTTGACGAGCTGTAATGAAACTAGAATCAAGTGACTTGATACCGAAAGTTCCATTTGAAAGACGATGACCTCTTTGGGCCAAACCTTTCATGCGTCCCTTCTGTTGCTTACGATATTTCGTTCTTTTAGGTTGTAACATTTTCTTTTACTTTAAAATTACTTTCTACGACGTGATTTATTACCACCTCGTGCGGAACCTTTACCACCTTGCTTCTTAGCTAAACCAACAAGCGGAGATAGTTCTCTCTTTCCGTAAACCTCACCTTTCATGATCCATACTTTAACTCCTAATCTACCATAGGTAGTGTGAGCTTCAACTAAAGCATAATCAATATCGGCCCTAAAAGTAGACAAAGGAATTCTTCCATCTTTGTAAGATTCTGAACGCGCCATTTCAGCACCGTTTAAACGACCTGAAATTTCGATTTTAATACCTTCCGCATTCATTCTCATTGCAGCCGCAATAGCCATTTTTATAGCACGACGGTAAGAGATTCTATTCTCTATCTGTCTAGCTACACTTGCACCCACTAAGTGAGCATCAAGTTCTGGTCTCTTAATTTCAAAGATGTTAATCTGAACTTCTTTGTCAGTGATCTTCTTAAGCTCTTCTTTAAGCTTGTCTACCTCTTGGCCACCTTTACCGATAATAATACCAGGTCTAGCAGTAGTGATAGTAACGGTTACAAGCTTAAGGGTACGCTCAATGATTACCCTAGATACACTCGCTTTAGAGAGGCGAGCATGGATGTACTTTCTAATCTTATCGTCTTCGGCTAATTTATCACCGTAGTCATTTCCTCCGTACCAGTTGGATTCCCATCCTCTTATGATACCAAGGCGATTACCGATTGGATTTGTTTTCTGTCCCATACTCTTCTTAGCTTTGTGTATTATTTTTTTCGCCAAGCACTAATGTAACGTGATTGGATCTCTTTCTAATTCTATGTGCACGACCCTGTGGTGCTGGACGAAGTCTTTTCAACATACTTCCACCGTCAACACGAATCTCTTTTACAACTAATTCAGCGTCTTCAATACTAGCATCTTCATTCTTAGCTTGCCAATTTGCAATAGCAGACAATAACAACTTCTCCAAACGAGAAGAAGCCTCTTTTTGACTGAATTTTAAAATTTGAAGCGCTTTTTCTACTTTTTCACCTCTAACTAAATCTGCAACTAATCGCATTTTTCTAGGTGAAGTAGGGCAGTTATTTAACTTAGCAAAAGCCGTATGCTTCTTAGCTTCTTTTATTTGCTCTGCTCTTTCTTTTTTACGAACTCCCATAGCTTCAATTATTTTCTACCTTTATTTTTAGCACCAGCATGCCCTCTAAAAGAACGTGTTGGTGAAAATTCACCTAATTTATGACCTACCATATTCTCAGTAACATAAACAGGAACAAATTGCTTACCATTATGGACAGCTATTGTTTGCCCTACGAAATCTGGAGTAATCATCGATGCTCTAGACCAAGTCTTAATCACCGCTTTTTTACCAGACTCCACATTATCAGCTACTTTTTTCTCTAACTTATAGTGAACGAAAGGTCCTTTTTTTAATGAACGTGCCATACTCTATTATTTCTTTCTACGTTCTACAATATATTTATTACTCGCTTTTGTTCTAGAGCGGGTTTTAAAGCCTTTAGCAGGCAAACCTTTTCTTGAACGTGGGTGACCACCGGATGCTCTACCTTCACCACCACCCATTGGGTGATCGATAGGGTTCATCACTACAGGTCTTGTACGTGGTCTGATACCTAACCAGCGTTTTCTACCGGCTTTACCAGAAATTTGAAGCTGATGATCACTGTTAGACACAGCACCAATAGTTGCTAAACAAACAGAAAGAATTCTTCTAATCTCTCCAGAAGGCAATTTCACAGTTGCATACTTCCCTTCTCTAGCTAACAATTGAGCAAAAGCCCCAGCACTTCTAGCCATAACAGCTCCCTGACCAGCTCTCAACTCGATACAAGAAATAATAGTACCCAATGGTATATTTGCTAACGGCATAGCGTTACCAATTTCAGGAGCAGCAGCCTCGTTAGACGAAACAATATTCTGACCTACCTGAAGACCATTTTGAGCAATAACATACCTTTTTTCACCATCTTGATAATTCAATAAAGCGATAAAGGCCGTTCTGTTTGGATCATATTCAATAGATGCTACAGTTGCAGGAACCCCATGCTTTTCACGCTTGAAATCTACAATTCTATAACGTCTTTTATGACCACCGCCTTTATAGCGCATGGTCATTTTTCCTTGACTGTTTCTACCGCCTGATTTTTTTAACGGAGCAAGTAAAGACTTCTCCGGCTTGTCAGTAGTAATGGCGTCAAACCCATTAACTACTCTAAAACGCTGACCAGGAGTAATTGGTTTTAATTTTCTTACTGACATTTCTTAGTCTTAAAGATTACTATATAAATCAATAGTTTCACCTTCCGCCACCTGTACCATAGCTTTTTTATAAGCCTTAGTTTTACCAGTGATCATACCAGATTTAGTAAATCTAGTTTTGCGATCTGGGCGGACATTTATTGTACGAACAGAAGTTACTGAAACACCATAAGCAGACTCAACTGCATCTTTAATTTCAATCTTATTCGCCTTATTACTTACCTCAAAAGAGAAACAATTTCTAAGTTCACTCTCTGCGGTAGCTTTTTCCGTAATAATCGGTTTAATTAAGATACTCATAACGCTCATTTAACTTAAATTCGACTCTAATCCTTCTAGAGACCCTTCTACGAACACAAGACTATTTGCATTCAATATTTTGTAAGTACTTAATTCTGAAACACTTACAACTTCAGAGCCTTTTAAATTACGTGACGACAAATATACGTTTTTATTTGACTCACCCAACACTATAAGAGATTTTTTCTCCTGAATACCAATAGCTTTCAAAACTTCAATAAAGTTTTTTGTACTTGGAGTATCGAAAGAAAAATCTTCAACAACCGTAATAGCTTTGTCATTTGCTTTAAGCGATAAAGCCGATTTTCTAGCTAAACGTTTTAAGGTTTTATTTAATTTAAAACCATAATTTCTTGGACGAGGACCAAATATTCTACCACCACCTCTAAAAACAGGAGATTTGATACTACCAGCTCTGGCTGTACCTGTCCCTTTTTGCTTTTTGATTTTACGTGTAGATCCAGTTATTTCAGCACGCTCTTTCGCTTTATGAGTACCCTGCCTTTGATTCGCTAAATATTGTTTAACGTCAAGATAAACAGCATGCTCATTAGGCTCTATTCCAAAAACAGCGTCAGAAAGATTAATCTTTCTACCTGTTTCTTTTCCTTTAATATCTAAAACTGCTACTTCCATTACTTTCTAATGATTACATAAGAGTTTTTGTGTCCTGGAACACAACCTTTAACAACTAAAAGGTTCTTTTCAGCTACCACCTTTAAAACTCTAAGGTTTTCAACTTTTACTTTTTCGCCACCCATTCTTCCGGCCATACGCATACCTTTAAATACACGCGCAGGATAAGATGCAGCACCAATAGAACCAGGAGCTCTTAGACGGTTATGTTGCCCATGAGTAGCTTGTCCTACTCCACCAAAGCCATGTCTTTTAACAACTCCCTGGAAACCTTTTCCTTTAGAAATACCAGAAATATCAACAAATTCACCTTCAGTAAAATGCTCTACATTTATAGTATCACCTAATTTGTAATCTCCTTCAAATCCTTGGAACTCGACAACTTTATGCTTTGCAGCAACTCCCGCTTTCTTAGCATGCCCTGTAGCAGCTTTGTTTGCAGTCTTTTTGTCATCGAAACCAAGTTGAAGTGCTTCGTACCCGTCAACCTCATTGGTTCTGACTTGGGTAATTACACATGGACCAGCTTCTATAACGGTACATGGAATGTTTTTTCCATTTTCGTCAAAAATACTAGTCATGCCTATTTTTTTTCCTATTAACCCAGACATAATTATTAATTGTTATTAATTTATAAAAAAACAGGACAGAAAAAATACCTTCTGTCCTGAATGTATCTTCCCGTTTTTCCATTGCGAAACGCTCCGGACATTTTACCTACCGTTTTAAGCAGCAGGTTTATTTAATTCTGATCACACTTTGATCTCTACTTCCACTCCACTAGGTAGCTCTAATTTCATTAAAGCATCGATAGTTTTTGAAGAGGAACTATAAATATCTAATAATCTCTTATAAGAACTTAATTCAAATTGTTCTCTAGATTTTTTATTTACGTGAGGAGATCTCAAAACAGTAAATACTTTTTTATGTGTTGGAAGCGGAATTGGTCCAGTTACAACAGCTCCTGTAGTTTTAACCGTTTTTACAATCTTCTCAGCAGATTTATCTACTAAATTATGATCGTAGGATTTTAACTTTATTCTGATTTTTTGACTCATTACCCTAATATTATTCGTTAGCTGCCCCTTTTGCTGCCTTAATAACTTCTTCTGATATATTAGAAGGAGTTTCAGCGTAGTGTGAGAATTCCATTGTTGAAGTTGCTCTACCTGAAGAAAGTGTTCTTAATGTAGTTACATAACCGAACATTTCTGATAATGGAACATCAGCTTTAACAATTTTTGCTCCAGATCTATCAGACATATTATTAACCTGACCTCTTCTTCTGTTAAGGTCACCAACAATATCCCCCATATTTTCCTCTGGAGTAACAACTTCCATTTTCATTATTGGCTCAAGAATTACTGCACCTGCTTTTTTAGCAGCCGCTTTGAACCCCATTTTTGCAGCCAATTCAAAAGAAAGCTGATCGGAATCCACAGGGTGGAAAGATCCATCTTTTAGAACTACCTTTAAGGTATCAACTTGGAATCCAGCCAACGGACCGTTTTTCATTGCTTCTGTAAATCCTTTCTGAACAGACGGTATAAATTCCTTAGGAATACGACCACCTTTAATTTCATCTACGAATTGAAGACCTTTACCTTCAAAATCTTCATCTACAGGTCCCATTTCAAATACAATATCCGCAAACTTACCACGACCACCAGATTGCTTTTTATAAACTTCTCTGTGTTCAGCAGGTCTAGTAACGGTTTCTTTGTATTCAACCTGAGGTTGACCTTCGTTTACTTCTACTTTAAACTCCCTTTTAAGACGATCTACAAGAATCTCAATATGAAGTTCCCCCATACCTGAAATAACAGTTTGACCTGATATCTCATCTGTCTTAACCTGGAATGTTGGATCTTCTTCAGCTAACTTAGCTAAAGCCATACCCATTTTATCTACATCTGCCTTTGTCTTAGGCTCCACAGCGATACCAATCACCGGCTCTGGGAAACTCATAGATTCAAGGATAATTGGGTTATTAACATCAGTTAATGTATCTCCAGTTTTTATATCTTTAAATCCAACAGCAGCTCCAATATCACCAGCCTCAATCTTATCAATAGGCTCTTGCTTATTAGAGTGCATCTGATAGATTCTAGAAATACGTTCTTTCTTACCAGATCTCACATTCAGCACATAAGAACCAGCATCTAAAGTTCCAGAATAAACTCTAAAGAAAGCTAAACGACCAACAAATGGATCGGTTGCAATTTTAAAAGCCAATGCTGAAAATGGAGAATCTACATTAGGCTTACGACTTTCTTCTTCGCCTGTATCTGGATTTTCTCCAACAATAGCGTCCACATCCACAGGAGAAGGTAAGTATCTCATTACCGCATCAAGCATTGCCTGAACCCCTTTATTTTTAAATGCAGAACCACACATCATTGGTATAATAGACATGTCACATGTAGCAGCTTTCAAAGCAGCAATGATTTCATCCTCAGTGATCGAATCTTCATCTTCGAAGAATTTCTCCATTAAAGCTTCATCATACTCTGCAACAGCTTCTACAAGCTCAGCTCTATATTTATTAACGTCATCTATAAGCTCTTCAGGAATATCAATAGTTTCATAGGTCATCCCGTGATCTTCTTCATTCCAAATAATTGCTTTCTTTGAAATAAGATCTACTACACCTTTGAAATCTACTTCCTCACCAATAGGAACTTGTAATGGAACAGGATTACCTCCTAACATTTCTTTTACCTGACGGCAAACATTAAAAAAGTCTGAACCCTGACGATCCATTTTATTAACAAAACCTAATCTTGGTACACGGTATTTATCTGCCTGTCTCCATACAGTTTCAGATTGCGGCTCAACACCATCAACTGCAGAAAATAAAGCTACCACCCCATCTAATACACGAAGCGAACGCTCTACCTCTACTGTAAAATCAACGTGACCAGGAGTATCGATAATATTCACGATATAATCATGACCGTTATAAGGCCACGAACAATGAGTTGCAGCAGAAGTAATAGTAATACCTCGCTCCTGCTCTTGCTCCATCCAATCCATAGTTGCGGCTCCATCATGAACCTCTCCTATTTTATGGCTAATACCTGTATAATAAAGGATACGCTCTGTTGTTGTTGTTTTACCAGCATCAATATGAGCAGCAATACCTATATTTCTTGTAAATTTTAAATCTCTTTGTGCCATTTTATTTAGAATCTAAAGTGAGAGAATGCTTTGTTTGCTTCTGCCATTTTATGAGTATCCACTCTTTTCTTAACAGCAGCACCTTCTTCCTTAGCTGCAGATAATACTTCAGCAGCAAGTTTAGCAGCCATAGTTTTTTCATTTCTCTTACGAGCAAAACTAATAAGCCATTTCATTGCAGTAGACACTTTTCTATCAGGTCTAATTTGCATAGGAATTTGGAAGGTTGCACCTCCTACTCTTCTACTTCTTACCTCAACATGAGGCATAACATTAGATAAGGCATCTTTCCAGATCTCTAATCCAGTTTTCTCCTCATCTTGCTTTTTTTCTTCTACAATAGCGATTGCATCATAGAAAATTTTAAAGGCAACCGATTTCTTACCATCCCACATCATCATGTTCACAAAACGCGTAACAAGTTGATCATTAAACTTAGGATCTGGCAAAAGTGGTCTTTTCTTAGCCTGTCTTTTTCTCATTTCTTTACATTAAAAGTTTAATAAATTACTTCTTAGGGCGTTTAGCTCCATACTTAGATCGACGCTGAGTTCTACCCTCAACACCTGCGGTATCTAGTGCACCACGAACAATGTGATACCTAACACCTGGTAAATCTTTTACCCTTCCGCCTCTAACTAATACTATCGAGTGCTCTTGAAGATTGTGACCTTCACCTGGTATATAGGCATTCACCTCTTTACCATTGGTTAACCTAACCCTAGCTACTTTTCGCATAGCCGAGTTTGGTTTCTTAGGAGTAGTTGTGTACACACGTGTACAAACTCCCCTTCTTTGAGGGCACGAATCTAAAGCAGCCGATTTACTCTTCTTAGTTATCTTGGCTCTTCCTTTTCGTACTAATTGTGAAATTGTTGGCATAATTTCTTTTACAATATTTATTAATTTAAACCACCTTCTTTTAAAAGGTGTGCAAAGGTAGAAATAAATTTCAAGTATTCAAACAGTTATGTCATTTAAATATTATTCAGTTCAATTAACCTGTTCTTAACTATTTCCAAAAAATTTAGCCGATACTGTTATAAAAATCTAAAAAAACTACCTTCAATTGTTAATCTTTGTAGATACCGATAAATTTAACACATTTCCCCTAAAGCCTGTCAACCAACTAAATAGATTTAGCTTTATTGACTTCACAGACACATCATCTTTTTAAGCACTTCTCATACGCTTGATTTCTTAACTATTTATTATCACATTTGGCATTGGCTAATTCAAATAAATTTAAAATGAACACAAAACTATGTAGTTTTTTAACGTTATTCTTAGCGTTAATTGCGCACGTAACATTTGCGCAAGAAAAAACGGTCTCCGGTACCGTTACAGACGATCAAGGTTTACCCCTGCCAGGGGTAACTGTCCTTTTAAAAGGAACAAACTCGGGAACTCAAACTGACTTTGATGGTAATTATAGTATCACCGCAATTGAAGGGGATGTTCTTGTTTATTCCTTTATCGGAATGCAAACCGTAGAGTACACGGTACAAAACAATGATGAAATCAACATCACACTTGAAACCGATTCTGCACAATTAGACGAAGTTGTAGTTACAGCATTAGGAATTGAAAGAGAAAAGAAATCTTTAGGTTACGCCACGCAAGAGGTAGCTGGTAATGAAGTTTCTGATGTTCCACAGGCCAACTTTGTAAACTCTTTACAGGGTAAAGTTTCAGGTTTACAGGTTAAGCCTTCAGGTACAATGGGTGGATCATCCAACACTGTAATTAGAGGTTTCTCATCCCTAACAGGAAGCAACCAGGCGCTTTATGTGATAGACGGTACTATTATCGATAACTCTAACAACAACACCTCTAGCCAACAAGCTGGTGGTGGCGGGTACGATTACGGTAATGCTGCCACAGACATCAACCCAGAGGACATTAAATCTATAAATGTACTTAAAGGAGCTGCTGCATCTGCACTTTATGGCTCCAGAGCATCTAATGGTGCAATCATTATTGAAACCAAAAAAGGAGCTAAAAGAAGTGGAATTGGTATTTCTATAAATTCCACGATTATGGTATCTGAAGTTAATAATAACACTTTACCAGAATACCAAAAAGAATACGGTGCTGGTTATGGTGCTTACTATGACACTCCATATTTTAATAATTACAGCAATCTAGACCTACCAAACGGCTTTGATCCTTCGATCCCTTTCACACCTTTTACAGAAGATGCTTCTTATGGTGCTGCATTTGATGGTCGCCCAGTTTATCAGTGGAACTCTATTTACCCGCAACTAGAGGGGACTTACCAGCAAGCAACACCATGGCTGCCTGCTGAAAACGACCCTAATAGCATTTGGAAAACAGGAACTACAGCTATAAATTCATTCGCATTATCAGGTGGTGGAGAGACCAATACTTTCAGATTAAGTGTTACAAATTTTGATCAGGAAGGAAACCTGCCTAATAGTTCTATAAAAAGAAACACTATAAAATTTAGTGCCAGTCAGGACATAGTAGAAGATCTAACGGTATCTACAAACATATCCTATATTAAAACAGATGGTAAGGGACGTTACGGAACCGGATACAGTTCTGAAAACCCTATGCAACAATTTCGCCAATGGTGGCAAACGAATGTTGATCTTAAAAAACAAAAACAGGCTTATTTCGATACTAAACAGAACATTACTTGGAATCCAAATAGTCCTGCAGACTTATCTCCAATATACTCCAACAATCCTTACTGGACTCGTTATGAAAATTACCAAACTGACACTAGAAATAGATACTTCGGTAATTTTAATATAAACTATTCCATAAGTGACGTATTTAGTGTTTTAGGCCGTTTTACTTTTGACACGTACGACGAATTAAGAGAAGAGAGAAGAAATGTAGGTAGCGATGGCGTATCCGGTTATTCCCGATACAACAATAGACAAGCAGAATACAATTACGACCTTATCTTAAATTTCAATAAAGACTTTGGGGAAGATTTTAACTTAGATGGAAACATTGGTTGGAACTTAAGAAGAAATGAATGGAGTGACATAAGAGCTGAAACAAATGGAGGTCTACGAGTTCCAGGTCTTTTCTCTTTATCTAACACATCATCACCTTTACTAGCGCCAGATGAATATGAAGCTGATAAACTAGTTGATGGTATTTATGCTCGCGCAAGTGTTGGTTTTAAAAACACATATTATATAGAAGGTACTATAAGAAGAGACCGTTCTTCTTCTTTACCATCTTCAGATAACACATACTACTATCCGTCAATTTCGGGTAATATTTTATTATCTAATCTTGTCGATGCTGATTGGTTGAATTTCACTAAACTTAGAGCAAACTATGCTGAAGTAGGTGCTGATACCAACCCATATAGAATTCAACAATATTACAGCCTACTTAATCCTTACGGAGATGCAGCCATGGCTAGCAATATAAGTCAAATAAACAATGCAAACTTGAAACCGGAACGCTCTAAAGCCTATGAATTTGGTATAGAGGCAGACTTTTTCGATAGAAGATTAGGTTTAGATGTGACTTACTATAATAGCACAACTGAAGATTTAATTACTCCGGTTGATATTTCTAATGCAACAGGTTTTAATACTACAGTTAGAAACGCGGGATCTTTAGAAAACAAAGGTTGGGAAGTACAGTTAAGAGGTACACCTATCCAAACTGAAGATTTCTCCTGGAATATAAGTGCTAACTGGACAAGAAACCGCAGTGAAGTTATTTCCTTAGATGAAAGTCTAAGCAACTTACCTCTAGCCAGTTTGCAAGGTGGAATAACTATCGATGCTAGCCCAGGACAACCTTATGGCGCTATAAGAGGTACAGATTATATTTATGATGATGCCGGAAATAAAGTTGTTGGTGATAATGGTTATTATTTGCTATCTGAAACTAACAACGAAATTATCGGTAATGTGCAGCCAGACTGGATTGGTGGTGTTCAGAATACATTTAATTATAAAAACATTAGTCTAAGCGTCTTGATCGACGGTCAAAAAGGTGGGGACATCTACTCTTTAGATACTTGGTATGGTATGGCTACTGGCCTCTATCCAGAAACCGTGGGCACTAATGATCTAGGCAATCCGAAGAGAAACACGCTTGCAAACGGCGGAGGTATTGTTTTACCAGGCGTTACAGAAGATGGCCAACCTAACAGAACTAGAGTAGGATTTGACAATTACAACCATCCTTATGGATACGGTCGTGATGCAAGTAAAGGCCACGTTTATGATGCTTCATTTGTAAAATTACGTGAAGTTAATCTAACTTATAGCTTCGGCGAGAAAATTATAGATAGCACACCTCTAACTAATGCATCAATCTCATTAATAGGTAGAAATTTATGGATTATCCACAAAAATATACCATACTCAGATCCAGAAGCTGGTCTTAGCTCAGGTAACGTACAAGGATATCAATCTGGTGCTTACCCAAGTTTGAGAGAAGTTGGTGCAAGTCTTAAACTTAATTTTTAATTAGAAAAAAGATGAAAAAATATATATTATCAATATTTTCACTTTTCGTACTCTTTAGTTGTAGTGACGACAAGTATGAAAGAATGAATGAAAATCCTAAAAATCCAGCAGACGTCCCAGCCTCTTTTCTATTTTCGAGTGCTACCAAAGATTTGATGGATCAGGTAACTAATCTTAGTGTTAATAATAATATCTTCCGTTTCGTTAGCCAGTATCTAACTGCAACAACTTACACGCAAGAACCTAATTTTAACCTTACAGATCGTAATATTCCGGAAACGCATTTTGCAATATTATATCGTGATGTACTAGTAGACCTAAAAGATGCCGAAGAAATCACGGCTGCTAATGCAGATTTATTGCCTGAAGAAGAAGTAGCCGCTAGACTTGCTCAAATAAAGGTACTACAAGTTTACACGTGGCATTATCTTGTGGATACATTTGGCAATGTACCTTTTACTGAAGCTTTAGATACAGAAAACAATCTACCTGTTTACGACGATGCTTTAGACATCTACAATCAGTTAATTACCGATTTAACTGAGATTAACGGTGATTTTAATAGCGCCGGTTTTGATTCTCAAGATTTGCTATTTGATGGAGATATGAGCAAATGGCAAAAATTTTCTAATTCATTACTACTTAGAATTGCCATGCGTTTATCTGAATCAAACCCAGATATTGCTAATAATGCAGTTCAAATTGCAATTTCTAACGGAGTAATGGAATCTAATGACGACAGTGCTATTTTCAATTATCTTGATTCACCACCAAACACAAACCCATTATGGGAAGATTTGGTACAGAGCGGACGTTCAGATTATGTTACTGCCAACACAATCGTAGACTACATGAACAACCTAGAAGATCCAAGAAGATCTGTATATTTTGATGACAATTTAAATGGTGAATATACCGGTGGTATTTATGGAGCTTCAAACAGCTACTCAAATTATACTCATATAGGATCTGAATTTAGAGAACCTACACATCCGGGTATCTTAATGGACTATGCTGAAGTAGAATTTCTACTTACGGAAGCTGCCGCACGTAATATTGGCGGAGCAACCGATGCTTCTTCTCACTACGAGAACGCTATATCTGCATCTTTCCAATATTGGTTAGGGTCTACTGATGGAGTTGAAGATTATTTATCTCAGTCAGACGTTGCTTATTCTAATGATAATTGGGAAGAAAAAGTAGCAACTCAATTCTGGATAGCTATGTATGACAATGCATTCCAAGGCTGGTATGTATGGAGAAAGTTTGATAATCCAAGTTTGAATTTACCTCAGGTTTCGGAAAATCCAATTCCGTTAAGATTTACATATCCAATTAGAGAGCAAAATTTGAATTCAGCTAATTATCAGCAAGCAAGTGATGCCATTGGAGGAGATGAGCTTCAAACACCATTATTCTGGGATGTAAATTAAAATTAAAAAAGAAAGAAATGAAAACAACTTTAAAATACTTAAGTATTGCTTTGATATCTTCAGGATTGCTAACCTCTTGTGATGAAGACGGTTTTGACGATAAAACTGTAGATATAGGCGGATATACTTATCTTGAAGACACTCAAATTAGTGTATTAGATAGAAATGCAGATCTTAACTTCACTGTAAACACAGCCGATGGAGTTAGCGCGCAAGAAGTAGAAATTTTTATGGACGGCTCCTCTGTAGGCATGGGATCGATAGATGGAGACACAGGAACGTTTAACTCTTCTATCCTAGGCGATTTCAACTTTGAGGATGATGCGGAAACAGGGGCTTATGACTTTGTAATTCGCACTTCCTATTCTAATGGAAACTACTCAGAAGACCCTTTTGCAATAAGTGTCGAAAAAGTAACTGAATTAGATGAAGATAATCCATCAACTACCACTTTAGATAGCCTATCGACTCGAAGTATAGCTTATTCTAACTACGCCTTATCAGACATCGATGATTTTTCTTTAATGCTTAAGAAGAATAGCGATGGTACGGCAATAGACAGCGGTTTAGATGATTTGGATTTTGATGGCGAAAGCTTTTCAATCGGTGACACAGACTATGAAGATCTTAACATAGAAGTTGGAGACACTTTGGTATACACTTTAACAAGCCAAAGTGGTTCAATTTCCGATGCAACAACAGGATCTCTTATTATTACTCCAAAAGATTTTAGCCGTAGCAACACAGCAACATTATCTAATGATAATGATATGAGTCAATTAGACCTACTTACTGCTGAAAATTCAGCGGATGGCAGTGCAGACGGCGAAATTAGATTCTTAGCACCAAACGGTTTCGAAGTAATCAACGATAGTAACTTATCTTTTGTAAAAGTAGATAATGACTTTTATGAGAATGCCGACGTATTATCCACGAAAGCTTTGTATGAAGACGGAGAAAGCGCTACCTCTTTTACTAACCTTCAAAAAGGTGACACTTTTGTGTACAAAGTAAACAGAGATGACGAAGATACAATGTATGGTATCTTTACAGTTGCAAATGTGACTGTTGTAAACGGGAACGCAGTAAGTATAGAATTTAATTACTCTGAAGGAAACTAAAAGAGTATTTATATTATCCATAAAAGCCCCTAAACATGCGTTTAGGGGCTTTTTATTTTTAATCATTAGCACATAATCATATTACGCATTTTAAGCATTAGCCCATTTAATTTTGAAAGAGCCTGACTACATTTAATTATTCGAATGATATTTATGTAAGCACTATTAGATGTATAAAATGGGAGCTTATATAATTTTAAAAAAAATCGGTATTACAGACAAATATTATATTCAATGAGTAATAACACGAAAACCTTATAGTTAGTTCTAATTTTGAGATGATCACATTAAAATTTATGAAGGTTCTTAACTAAAACGTTTTACTATACCATTTTTATTATATTCCAAATTAAGATCAAGAATACCAAATGTCGTCTCAATTTTTCTAAAAGGCGTGAATCTAATTTTAATAAAAATTCAAATTATTATCAATAAAAAACTATAAAGTAAGCAATTAAATAACATTTATATCTTTATTTTAACACTATACACATAAAATATATTGCATTATTAACTTTTAATTATCATTTTTGAATCGGCTAATTCAAACAAATTAAAAATGAATAAAAAAATTACAATTCTATTAGCGTTCCTGTTAGCGCTAGTTTCACAGGTAACATTTGCTTACCAACAAAATCAAATTTCCGGTACGGTTAAGGATTCCGACGGCCTTCCACTACCAGGAGTAAATGTGCTTGTTAAAGGCACGGATACAGGGGTTCAAACAGACTTCGATGGAAATTACGCAATTGATGCGACTGAAGGAGATATATTAGTTTTCTCCTTTGTAGGATTGAAAACAGCTGAGTATCCAGTTTCTAATGTTTCTACGATTGATGTAACCATGGAAGAGGATGCTTCGCAGCTTAGCGAGGTTGTTGTCACTGCTTTGGGTATCGAAAGAGATAAACAAAGTCTGGGATTTGCGCAGCAAACAGTAGAAGGAAATACTCTTGTAAAGTCGCGACAAACAGATCTAAATAACGCTTTAGCAGGTAAAGTTGCGGGGGTGCAATTTAACGGCGCTGCTAGTTCTGGTTTTGACAATTCTAACATTCGTTTGAGAGGTAATACTGGCGTTCTTTATATTGTTGACAATATTAAAGTCGGGTCCTCATCAAATATCAATACTGATGACATCGCTGAGATGTCTATTTTAAAGGGTGCTGCGGCAACAGCGCTATATGGACCAGAAGGTATTAACGGAGTTATAATTATTACCACGAAGTCTGCAAAATCTGGTGAGAGTATTATTACTATTAACCACAGTACAGCAGTTGAAAATGTTGCTGAACTTCCAGAATATCAAAATATATATGGAGGAGGCTACAAGCAAACATTCAATACTTTTTCTTACGATCCGTCGGTTCACCCAGAAAGCTGGGCTTCATTTGATGGACAAAGCATGGTAGAATACTATGCAGATGAAAGTTGGGGACCAAAAATGGAAGGCCAAATGGTACGTCATTGGGATAGCTGGATTCAAGGACAACCTGAATTTGGAGAATTAAGACCATTCTCCCCTAATCCAGATAATGTTAAAAACTTTTTTAGAACTGGTATAACCAATAATACGAACCTTACCTTTTCTAAAGGTGGAGAAGAATATTCCATTAGAGCATCAATAGCTCGCGTTGAACGAAAAAGTATCATTCCTGGAGCAGATCAAAACCGAATTCAAGCTACCATGAATGCAACACTTGATATCACAGAAAAATTACAAGGTTTTGCTAATGTAAGTTACCAAGATCGAAGAACTACAAATTTTGTAGAAACAGGTTATGGGAATATCGCATCTAACTTCAACCAGTGGTGGCAAAGACAATTAGATATCGATAGACTAAAAGATTATAGAAGAGGTGGACAAGTAGTTTCATGGAATATCAATAGTCCAACTAATGCGAGACCTTTATATTGGGATTCACCATATCTTAGTGTAAATGAAGCAAAAGTACCACAGACGAAGAACTCTTTATACGGAAAAATCGGTATCTCTTATGATTTCTATTCGGATCTTACTGGTAGTATAGAACTAAGAAAGAATTACGAAGCTTACGAATCTACATTTAGATCGCCTTGGGGGGGATTGAACACGCCGGCTTATGGTGAAGGTGAAAGCTATGAAAGCACAGATGAGCTTTTTGGTATATTAAATTACGACCACGATTTAAATGATGATTTTGACATTACCGCAAATGTGGGATTTGAACTGCAGGATTACAATTTTAAAAATATAAATGCTTCGACTACAGGAGGACTTCAAGCTGACGGTTTTTATAGTTTAAACACCTCGGTAGGTAGACCAAATGTATCTAGTTATAAAGAGGATCGAAAAAGACAATCTGTATTTTCAAAAGCCTCAATTGGTTTCAAAGGAATATTATTCTTAGATGGTTCTGCTCGTTTAGATTGGCAATCCACGGCAACTCCTTCAGATAATAGAGTAGAAACTTATGGAGGTTCCTTTAGTTTTATATTTAGTAAACTTCTTGAGCAAAATGATTTGATCAATTTTGGTAAATTAAGAGGTAGTTTTGCTCAGGCTCCACAATTTCCAGATATTTACGACATCGTCCAAACTTATGACGTAGGAACACCATATTCTGGCTATGGTTCTTTATCCTATCCTGGAACTTTAGTAAATCCTTCACTTATAGGAGGAGTAAGAGAAGAAATGGAGTTCGGAACAGAATTTAAGCTTCTAAATAGTAGAATTGGCTTAGACGTTACTTACTTTGAAAAAACAGATGAGAGATTACCAGTAAGCGTTTCTTTAGATGGTTCTACAGGATACACTGCTACTCGTAGCAATGATGGTAAACAAACATACAATGGCTGGGAAATTTCATTAAATCTAGTTCCTGCTAGAACAGATGATTTCGAATGGAATTTCACAACAAATTTTGCGACCTTAGAAAGAACTGTAGATCAGATATCTCCAGGAATCAACACTAATGTACTTGCTTCAACTTGGGGAGGAACATCTCTTCAGGAAAGAACAGGTGAAGAATGGGGTGCTATCTATGGGCGTAAATATTCTCGTGATGAGGATGGAAACATATTATTAAGTTCTAGTGGTCAACCTAGATACGAGTCTTCTCAATATTTAGGTAATGTACTGCCAGATTTCACAGGTGGTATGTCTCACTACTTACAGTATAAAAATCTAAGCCTGAGTTTTGATATCGATTTCCAGAAAGGTGGTAAAATATTTTCTACTACAAAAATGTTTAATGCCTATTCAGGATTATCTACAGAAACAGTTGGAAACAACAATTTAGGAAATCCTCTTAGGGATCCTGTAACAGACGGGGCTAACAGCGGTGGTGTATTTATAGAAGGAGTTGACGAAAATTCAGGCGAACCAGTTTCTTATCATGTGGATGCTCAAACATATTACGAAAGTTATATGTTTGGACTTGCTGAGGAATGGTTATATAATAACTCATACGTAAAACTTAGACAGGCTAGAATAGACTATACAATTCCAAAAAATTTACTCACAAATACGCCATTTAAAGATATAAACATAGGAGCTTATGCAAACAACTTATGGTTAATATACTCTTCAATTGATGGGATTGACACCTCTGAAATAGAAGATCCTGATTACGCATGGACTGAAGGCGGACAGCTACCTATGGCTAGAACAATTGGTCTAAACGTCACTTTATCATTTTAATAAAACACGGAGAATAATGAAAAATAAATTTATAAAAGTATCAACTCTAATTTTTGCTGTTTCCCTAGCGATCACATCTTGTGATACAGTAGATTTTAATGATACGAATGTCAACAATAATGCTCCTAGCAATCCTACCACTTCAAGCCTATTAACTGGAGCAGAGAGAGCTGTTAGTGATTATGTAGGAGCTACAACTCCTAACTTATATGTTCAATATATCTCAAACGGTCAATATCCAGAAGAATCTCAATATGGAGATTTAAACTGGAGCTTCAATGGCTGGTATGCTATTTTAGCTGACCTTAATGGAATAATCGAACTCAATACTAATGAGGATACAGCTGCCAGCGCGATATCTGGAGGATCCAACGCGAACCAGATCGCTACTGCCACCATACTTAGAGCATATTTCATTGAGTCTATGACACTTCGATGGGGAAGAATTCCTTATAGCGAAGCTCTTAGTGGCACAGACAATATCTATCCGGCTTATGATTCTCAGGAAGATATATACATGGGCCTTTTCGAAGAAATCGATTATGCGCTTTCCATTATTGACGATGGCAATGGACCTACAGGTGATTTTATATTTGAAGGAGATATGTCTAAATGGAGAACTTTTGGAAATACATTAAAAATGGTAATGGCATTAAGATTATCAGAAGCCAACCCAACACTTGGATCTTCAATGTTCAATGAAGCTTTAGGTGGTGCCATTTCTTCTAATGATGAAAACCTATTCTATCCTTATCTTGCAGACGAAAACAACGATAATCCTTGGGAAGATAGGTTTTATGCACCAAACTTTAGAAAAGATTTTGCGGTGAGTGATACTTTTGTTGAATCATTAGTAGGTTCAGGTTCAATTTCCGATCCTGAAGACCCTAGACTTTACGCAATGGCAGAGCCAGCAAATTCAGCCGGTGACTTTATCGGAGCTCCTTATGGGCAACAAAATTCTGCTATAGATGATTATTCTTTTATCACGGCTGATGTTATAAACAATCAAACTGCTCCATTATACATATTTACGTATTCTGAAGTACTTTTCGCGAGATCGGAAGCTGCAGCTTTAGGTTGGACAACTGAGGATGCGAGTGATCTTTATAAAGAAGCAATTAAAGCATCTATGTCACAGTGGGGAATATCTGATGATGAAGCTGATGACTATATCGCTGATAATTCTTATAACGGAAGAGAATCTATTGGTTACGAAAAATGGGTAAGCCTTTATTTACAGGGTTACGAAGCATGGGCAGAATGGAGAAGAATGTTAGCGGCAGGATTTGAAAAAGAACTTGAAGCTGCACCAACCCTTTTAAGTGGAGCTACAGGAATTCCTAACAGACAAGCATATTCAGCTACTGCTGGAGATCTAAACGAAGAATCGTATAATGAAGCAATTTCAGAACAAGGACCTGATGATCTGAATACTAAGATCTGGATTTTTGAATAAGTTTCATTAGAATTAGCTTGTTTAAAAGCCTGTACATATCTGTACAGGCTTTTTATATATAAAATCTAATGCTTATCTTGTATATAAATCAAATATCATGAAAATCAAACTTTTAGCACTATCACTATTTACCTATGCCGCAGCTCTAAGCCAAAGCGACATTGCTACCGGTAACATTTCCGATGGCTACAAAATTACTCGGGGTGGAACAAATGGAACTCCTTTTCTTTTTGACGAATGGCATGTAGGGTACGGAATTTACGCAAATGAAACCAGAAGCGATGCGCAACTTATAAACTACGACATTCATCAAAATAACATCGTTTACAAAACTACCTCTGGATCTAATAACATAATGGTGTTAAAAGATAGCGGTTTTAAAGGAATGATAATCCAGAATAGTAACGCAAAAGTATTATTAAATAAAATACCTGGGTATGATTTTGAAAAGAATAAAAAAGAAACAAAATACTATGAAATAGTTTCACCTCCTTCAAAAATAGTAATTATAGAATATATTAAGGATCTAGACGACCCAAATGCAAGCGGATGGACCAGCAGCTCTAACAACACGTATAACGCCGAATATAAATTCAAAACTAAATATTATGTAATAAACAATAATAATAAATATGAAGAGGTCAAACTAAAAAATAGGTCTGTTATAAAAATTTTTAAAGATAAAAAAGCTAAAATCTCTCGCTATTTAGAGGAAAAAAATATAGAGATTGAAGAACCTATAGATTTGATACCCGTAGCAGAATATTATCACAGTCTTTTAAAATAAAGTCCTTTCAAGTACTTCCTTATTTCTTCATTTTTGAATGTTATAGGTTTTAATTCAAATTCTTCTATTACTTTTACCCCATGAAAGAGACTACGACAATATTTGGAATTAGGGCAGTAATAGAGGCTATTGAAAGCGGAGAAACTATCGATAAAATCTTTATTCAAAAAGGTTTATCGGGAGATCTGTTTTCAGAATTAAAAAGAACCCTTGCTAAAGGACAATACAATATATCTTACGTTCCGCAGGAAAAATTACATAATTTAAGCAAAGGGAACCATCAAGGTGTTGTTGCGAAGATAAGCCCAATCGATTTTCTAACTTTAGAAGATACTGTAGAACCCATATTAGCTAAAAAAGAAGCTCCTTTTTTTCTACTTTTAGATCAGGTAAACGATGTGCGTAATTTTGGTGCGATTATAAGAACTGCAGAATGTTGCGGAGTAGATGCGATAATTATTCCTGAAAAAGGAGCTGCTCCAATTAACGCTGATACCGTGAAAACTTCAGCTGGTGCGGTATTTAAAATTCCAATTTGCAAAGTAAGCCATATTAAAGACGCTGTTTTCTATTTACAATCTAGCGGAATACAGGTTGTTGCTGCTACCGAAAAAACAGAAATGCATTTATATGATGTCGATTTCAAAAAACCTTCAGCAATAGTTATGGGTAACGAAGCAAAAGGAGTAACGCCTTCAATTTTAAAAACAGTAGATCATTCGGTTAAGTTACCAATGCACGGAGAGATTGCTTCTTTGAATGTTTCTGTGGCGTGTGGTGCTTTTCTTTATGAAGTGGTTAGACAGCGATTTTAAATTTCAATCTTTTTTATCCGCTTTTTTAAAAATATAATTTACCTGAATTTGATCTTCTTCATCAGCAGTTTCATCTTCAGGTAATTTTTCAATGAAATTTCCATTTTCATCAAAATGCTTCATAAATTCATCTTCTTCCTCATCATAATCTTCCTGCTCCCATCTATATTTCGGAGAAATTGCGATATCTTTTTTAAATGCAAACGCAAAGACCAAACCTACTATTAAGCCGGACAGATGACCTTCCCAAGAAATTTCAGGATCAATTGGTGTTACATACCAAAATAATCCACCATACAGAAAAACAACGATTAAAGATAGCGCAACCAACCTGTAGTGTTTTGAAAATATTCCTTTGAAAAACAAGAAACTTGCTAATAGATAAATAATTCCGCTAGCACCTATATGAAAAGCCGGCCTTGCTATTAACCACGTAACAATACCAGTTAAGAAAAAACCGTAGCCCAAAACCTTCCACCGTATACTTCGGTAAAAATAAAATAAGGCCATAGAAAGCACCAAAAGCGGAATTGTATTATTAAATAAATGTTTTATCCCACTATGGATAAATGGAGAAAAAATCACACCTCTTAACCCAGCAAGAGTTCGGGGAAAGACTCCCAAATGATTTAGGCTGAAACCAAATCTCACTTCAGCCCAAAATACAATCCATATAATTAACACAAAAACTAAGGGATAACCAATAACTCCCGGTGTGAATTGAAAATTTTCCTTGCTGCTCAATCTCTATTAATTTTATAGCATACTACAAAAAAATAACCAATTCAACATAGTAGATATTTTGTCATTCTAATTTTTACATTTGCAATATGAGTGAACCACTAGCAGAAAGACTTCGACCAAAGACTTTAGGGCAATATTTGAGTCAGACGCACCTTATTGGAGAAAAAGGAGCTTTAAAACAGCAAATACAAAGAGGAATAATCCCTTCGATGATTTTTTGGGGGCCTCCTGGCGTTGGTAAGACGACATTAGCAAATATCATCGCTAATGAATCTGATCGTCCATTCTTCACCCTAAGTGCGATAAGTAGTGGTGTAAAAGATGTACGCGAAGTCATTCAGAAAGCAAAAAAAAGTGATGGTTTATTTACGACAAAAAGTCCGATTCTTTTTATAGATGAAATTCATCGCTTCAGTAAGTCTCAGCAAGATTCGCTTCTTGGTGCCGTAGAAAAAGGCTGGGTAACTTTAATCGGTGCGACTACAGAAAACCCAAGTTTTGAGGTTATTTCAGCATTACTTTCCAGATGTCAGGTTTACGTACTCAAACCTTTCTCTAAAGAAGATCTAATCGCTTTGCTTAACAGAGCGATGAAAGAGGATAAAATTATAGCTTCGAAAAACGTAAAGCTTAAAGAAACCGAAGCTTTGCTGCGATTAAGTGGCGGTGATGCACGAAAATTACTCAACATTTTCGAACTCTTAGTTAATTCAAGTGACGAAGGATCTGAAATTACTAATGATCTAGTTTTTGAAAAAGTACAACAAAACACGGTGCTCTACGACAAAACCGGCGAACAGCATTATGATATCATTTCAGCATTTATAAAATCGATTAGAGGTAGTGATCCTAACGGAGCTGTTTATTGGCTAGCCAGAATGATTGAAGGTGGAGAGGATGTGAAATTTATTGCCAGAAGATTATTAATCCTTGCCAGTGAAGATATAGGAAATGCAAATCCTACAGCGTTAGTAATTGCCAACAACACATTCCAGGCGGTAACAACTATTGGTTATCCTGAAGCCAGAATTATTTTAAGCCAATGTGTAACCTACTTGGCGACTTCACCAAAAAGTAATGCTTCCTATCAAGCCATAAATCAAGCTATGAGCTTAGTAAAGCAAACAGGAAATCTTTCTGTACCCCTTAATATTCGAAATGCACCAACTAAATTAATGAAAGATTTAGGATATGGGGAAAACTACAAATATGCCCACAATTATGAAGGTAATTTTGTAAAAGCAGAATTTTTACCAGATGAGATAAAAAATACCATCCTTTACGAGCCGGGCAATAACCCTAGAGAAAACTCTCAACGCGAATTTCTTCGGAAAAGATGGTCTGGAAAATACAATTATTAATCCTGAAGTTTATAAACGGTTTTTATCGTTTTATTGCTTTGGCGATCAAAAATCTCTACAACAATACTTCCGTCTTCATCAAAATAAGCAATTCCTTGTTTAGTGAGTGAATTGTAGATAAAATTATCTGAACCATCAGATTTTATAAGCATTGCAAAAGGTTCTGACATTCCTTTTTGATAAAAACCAAATCCAGATTCATTCTCTTTAAGAAAATAAACAGAATTATCGTTCACAAAAAACTTTTCTGAAGAAGTTGCAATAATAGAATCTTCAGTATCCATTTCGTTTTCTTCAACCACTTCTACTTCACTCTCTACAGCATTAGAAACTTCAGTAGCTGCAACAGCTTTTGGTTGTTTTTCAACCTGTTTATTTGAAGCTTGTTCTACTATAGGATCCTCGTTGTACGAATAATCTAAATCTTCTAAAGATGTAAAGGCATCTCTTAAGGCTTCATGGTAAGCGCTTTTATACTCTTTTTCTCTACTTCTTCCCTCTTTAGACTCATAAATCACATTCCCGTAGCAATCTTTTAATTGAAGCACCATTTTGGTCACAAATAAACCTGAATTATTTTGAACATCTGCCTCTAAGGCTAAACAGTTATTATTTTGCAATTCAGCTGGTTTTTCAGCGCTTTTCATCACCGTTGAAAATCCATACTTCTCTAATAAAAACTTTGTAAGCGCATTAACCTGATATTGATTTTTCTCTTTTGAGAATTCGAATTTCTCTGGAACAATCACATATTTATAATCATCCACGCTTTTTTGACCATAGATAATAGCGGTAAATAATATTGCAAATAAAACAGTAAGCTTTTTCATTATTATTTTAATTTAATTCTCAGTTCAAAAGTAAAAGTATTAAAGTCCATTCTACAAAAACTGATTAATCTTTTTCAAATTGTTTAATCCTATAATATCTTTGTAAATCGACTTATTGTAATAATCAAAATAAATCGTGTGTAATCCAAAGGCGGCAGCACCTTCGATATCTGCTTCGTAATTATCCCCTATCATCACCGATTTTGCCGGTAAAGCTTTGGCTTTTTTAAGCGACATTTCAAAAATAGTTGGATGTGGCTTTTTAACACCAGCTTCTTCAGAGGTTGTTATTGTTTCAAAATAATTAAGAATATTAGCATTCTTCATTTTTTTATGCTGCACTTCATCAAATCCATTGGTAATAATATGAAGTTTGTATTTATCAGAAAGATAATCCAAAGCTTCCAAGCCACCATCCAGAAGATGATTATATTCAGAAAGATAAAGAATATAATCATTAGATAACTTGGCAATATCTTTATCAGAGAGATTGTAAGACAAGGCTTCAAAAGAATCTTTTAACCTGCCATAGCGCAGTTTCTCTTTAGAAACTAAATTTTTGCGATAATTCTCCCAATATTTAAAATTGACAGGAACATATACTTCCAAAAATTTGGATAGATCTATCTCTATGCTATTCAGCTTAAAAATATATTCGAAAGTAAGTGCAGAATTTTTATCAAAATCCCATAGCGTATGGTCTAAATCAAAAAAAATATGCTCTATATTATTCAATTTCATGAATTTGTTTTAATAGTGAATAATACCTACTGCTATTATAATATTCTGAAAAGTCTTCATTCTTGAAAATCGTCCTAAAGGTTCCTCCTACGCTTTTTACCCTTTCATGAATTTTACTAATTTCTTTTTTCAATTCTTCGGAAGAATATTTTTTACCCACATTAGAATTGAAGATATAAGGATGAATTTGCAGCGGACTGGTAATTTCCATATTAATATCATAAAACAAAAATGAAAAACAGGTCCCGGCTCTAAATCCCAAATCGTCTGGGTATCCCATAGAGTAATCATTTTCAAACTCTAATTCTGCCAACGTATTAAAATGCTCAGGGATGCCAAGATCGTAACTTGCATTTAAAACATTTTCTAAAGGATAATGGATAATATTTTCTAATCGCACCTTTTCTACGCGTAATGTTTTAATAACCTGAGAAGAATAATGACCTAACAGCAATCCAATTTTAGCATAATCTGAGACATATTTTATATTGGATCGATAAGGCATTCTGTTGTAATTTATATTCCTATCATACAGTGTAAAATCTGCAACCTTGAACATAAAAATCGTAGATAATGAATGTTTTTTTACCAACTGCACCAACTCATCAAAAATATCGTATGGATCTCTTTTAAGTTTCATCCAAGATTTTACACGATCTACAAATCGATGAAAATGCAATTTTACTAAATCATTACCCCATCCAACCATGCTCCTAATAACTCCCTTATTACTAAAAACAAAACCATGCTCTATAGCAAAAATAGTCTCTGCTCTAAAATTGGTTGTATTAAAAAGCATCTCTGGAAATTTCTCTTTTAAAACTTCTTTAAATTTGTACGCCCAAATATCTACAACAGGTGTTTTTAGAAAGCTTTCTTTATAGGCCAAACTTTCTGAAACCGGAAACCGGCCAGCTTTATCTTTTACATGTGGTAGATATTCTTCGTATCTAGTAAGTAAATAAAAAGAGGCGGCAAATATATCGAAAGGCAAATTGCTATGGTCACTTACCGGGAAAAAGCAAACTGTATTTCCCCAAGGCTGTACCTTAACTTCCAGCTCTTCAAAACCATGTTCTAGTAATAAATCTGTATTCTGAATAAAAAACTCGTTCCCTAACGGCTGTTTTCCGTAAGACATTTTAAAACCATCATGCGCTACAAACTCCTCTATTTTGGAGGTAAATTTAATCTCTATCCCCAGCATATTTGTACATATATGCTTAAAAATATAGATAATTCTAGGAGTAACTTTTTGCGTGTAGACCAGTAGCATTTAGGGAATTTTTAAAGAATCGCTTCGTCCGCAAAGCTAAAATAGGACATTTCAGTTACAATTATGTGATCAAGCACTTTTATATCCAGACTTTCTGATGCTGTTTTTAATTTTTGCGTTAAATTCTTATCAGCAGTACTAGGCTTTAATGTTCCAGAGGGGTGATTATGCGCCAGAATTATAGAAACTGCACCCATCTCTAGTGCCTTTTTAAGTGTGAGTCGCACATCCACCAGAGTACCGGTAATTCCGCCTTTACTTAATTGCAATTTATCAATAACTTTATTAGAATTATTTAAATAAATAATCCAAAACTCTTCGTGTGGCAACTCGCCAATAACAGGTTGCATTAGTTCAAAAACAGATCTACTAGAAGTAATCTTGGTTCTTTCTAAGGCATTTTCTAAACGTCGCCTTCGACCAAGCTCTAAAGCTGCAATGATGGTAATTGCTTTCGCCTCACCAATTCCGCTAAACTTACAAAGTTGGCTAACCGTTAGCTTTCCTAATTCACTAAGGTTATTTTGTGTTGAGGCCAAAATTCGCTTACTAAGCTCTACTGCGGTTTCTTTACGATTGCCAGAACTTATTAAAATAGCAATCAATTCTGAATCACTTAAAGCTAGCTTCCCCTTTCTAAGCAATTTTTCTCTTGGCCTATCATCTATTGCCCAATTTTTAATACTAAAATGTTCTGATTGCTCCTCCATTCAGTTAAAATACAACACATTAGGAAAGCATTAAAGAATTTAACCAATTTTATAATTCAGTAACAAACTGTTCTAAATCGATACCGCCATAATTTCCGCTGCTCATAAAAAGCAAAGCTGAATTATCGAAATTTGATTTTTTTAGATGATCTTCTAATTCTGAAGTCTCAGTAATTACTACTAAATCATCTCGATCGAAAGCAGACTTTATAGCTTCAGTAGAAATAGCTGTTAATTTTTTATGCGCAACAGCTTCAGAAGAATAAAACACAATTGCCGTATCGGCTGCATCCAGGGATTTTTTATATTCAGCAATAAAACTTTCATTTAAACTACTAAACGTATGCAATTCTAAACAGGCAATGATTTTTTTATCTTGAAATTGTTCTTTTACTGCATTTACACTCGCCCTAACTTTTGAAGGGCTATGAGCAAAATCTTTAAAAGCGATAAAGTCTCCAGATTCTTTAATTTTCTGAAGTCTTTTTGAAGCTCCTTTAAAAGTTGCAATGGCTTCATAAAAATCTTCTTCATCTATCCCCATATGCTGGCAAACCCACTTTGCTCCTGCAAGATTGTTTAAATTATGTTTACCAAAAATTTCTAGAGGCATATCACCTTCCGGAGTAATTAGAACTGTTTCCCCATCTTCAATGTTATATTCTGGCGTTTTATAAGGATGTTTTCTTATAGGATTAGTATTGTTCTCAACAATAGTTTTTAGCTCTAAATCCTCCTCATTATAAACAAGAATGCCACCGTTTACAATCTTATCTATAAAGATGCTAAACTGCTCCAAATAATTCTCATAAGTAGGAAATACATTGATATGGTCCCAAGCAATACCGCTTAGCAAAGCAATGTTAGGTTCGTACAAATGAAATTTTGGGCGACGATCTATGGGTGAAGATAAATATTCGTCCCCTTCAATAACCATAAAATCATTATTGTCGTTTAGCTTTATGGTATTATCTAGTCCTTCTAGTTGTGCTCCTACAAGATAATCTACCTCGCGATCATGGTAATGCATCACATGCAAAATCATACTTGTGATTGTGGTCTTACCATGCGAACCACCAACTACCACTCGAGTTTTGGTTTTAGATTGCTCAAAAATAAATTCTGGATACGAATAAATTTTCAAGCCCAATTCCTGAGCTTTCAATAATTCTGGATTGTCTTTTCTAGCGTGCATTCCTAAAATTACTGCATCTAAATCTTTTGTAATCTTCTGCGGAAACCAGCCAAAATCATTTGGTAATATACCGTTTTGCTGAAGTGAAGATTTTGAAGGCTCAAATATAGCATCATCACTACCTGAAATTTGAAATCCTTTATCGAGAAGAGCTATAGCTAAAGCATGCATGGCGCTCCCTCCTATAGCTATAAAATGAATTTTCATTGAAACAATTTTCAGCAAATGTAATTATTGCTTTTTTAAACACGAAGTTCTAGCTTACATATCCTTAATATCTTCTTTTAAATCTAAGGCTGTTTTGGAATTTCCGTCTATTTCTAATGATTTATTAATATAGTATAGCGCGGTGGACTTATCTGATTTATTTTCTGAAATTTGAGCAAGCTTTAAATAAGCTTCCGCGGGAGTTTTGAGATCCAAATAATTAAATCCCTGTATATATTTATCCATGAGAGAATCAATTTCAGATTTAGGTATTCCATACCTTAACCCTTCTTGCGCAAACTCAAAATAGAGATAATTACGCAAAACTAAAGACGGTTTACCTTTTAAAGCTTTAATACCTTCTTTTATATATTTCGCTGATTTTTGTTTTTCGTCTTTGTAATTATAAACTGAAGCCATAGCAATGCAATAGTCAAGCTTACTTAACTTATTTAAGCTTTTCGCCTGTGCTAATCCTTTTTCAAAACTACCTCCTAGTACAGAAGGAAGTTGTAAATATAATTCAGACAAAGCTCTTTTGCTTTCTATGTGATTAGGATCTAAAGAAGCTGCTTTTTCTAAGTGCTCTTTAACTTTAGGTATTAAAAAGGCTGCTTGAAATTTATTAATCTCAATAGCTTTCATGCCCATTGCACCGCCCACCTTAAAATGATATTCGGCAAAATTGGGATCCAGCTCTACTAAACTTTTATAGTTATAGATAGCCTTATCCCACTCTTTTAGATGACTAGCAATGTTACCTAAGTATAGCTTACCTGCTTCGGTAAACTCAAAATTTCGATCTATAAAAATTTCAGCCTTATCGAGTTCATAATTTTGTATAAATTTTTTCGCTGTTCTTAACTCCTCACTTGATTGCGCATTACTTTTACAACATAAAATAAAAAAAAACAGCATTCCTAAGACATTTTTTACCTCCAAACGTTAATTTTTTAAGATTACTTATAATAAATTTAAGATTTCATTTCCAAACAGCTTTAACAGTTATTGCCTAATAAGGGGAAAAATACTAATAATTCCTAAATCCTAGCATTTTTTATATCCGCATGTTAAAAATTATTACAATATTTGTGCTATAAATATTGTATTTATTAATTATTATTCGAATTTAACACCTAGCCTATGCGAAATTTTACTTTGAGGATTAGGGGAACCAAATTGTTCCTATTATCCTTTGTATTATTTATGGGAGGATTGTCTATGTACGGCCAGCAAGGTTGTCCAACAACGGCAAATACCGACCAGAATCAGACTTTCTGTTACCTACAGACTGTAGGAGAAATAGAAACTGATGGAACAACAGTTTACAGAACTGAAACATCTACGAATCCTATTCCTAGTGACGAGCTTCTTGAAAATGCAGCAACTTACTATATAGGTAATGCAGATGGAGATTGTAGTACAAGAATTGCTGTAAATATAACTGTAAATTCAGCTCCGGCTCCAGTTTCTGGATACGGAACTACATTTTCCCCTACTCTTGGATCTTCTTCAGATTCTTTCGATGTAGATGATTTAATCGCTACTTTAGTAGATGATAACCCAGGAATGAATTTAGTTGTATTTGCAGATCAATATGATACTAATACACTTCCAGGAAACACAACTTTAATTGCTGAAAACCCATATTGGGTAGGGCAAACAGGAAATGCTTGTCCTTCTGAAAGATTAGCGATTCGATACGACCCGATAGTTGCTGAAGCTCCAACAGGAGAAGCTCAGCAAACTTTTTGCCCTGAAGCAACGGTTGCAGACCTTGTAGCACAAGGTACAAGCGAAAACACTCAGGCAATTCGTTGGTATAGTACTGCTACATCTAATCCAGCTTTGGGTGATGATGTCATATTAGTTGACGGAGAAACTTATTACGCTACTCAGATAATCAACAATGTAGACTCTCCTCTTCCTCCTACAGAAAGTGAAGATAGATTTGAAGTTACGGTTACCGTTTTTGAACCGGTAAATGCTGGTGATGACGCTAGTACTGTGGTATGTTCAAATGACTCTACGCTAGATTTATTCACTCTTCTTTCTGGAGATGCTGATACAGATGGTGCATTTACTTTAGACGGCACAGATCTTAATGGTCAATTTGATCCGGCAAACTATCCTGCTGGGGAGTATTCAGTTACTTATAGTGTAGCTGATGATTGTACTACTGATGAAGCTACTTTCACAATTACGGTTACTGCGCAACCAGACGCTCCAGTTATAGGAGATCAAGAATTTTGTGAAACTGATAATGCTACTGTTGCTGATTTAGGTACCGATACTAATATAGCTATTTACGATGATGCCAGCTTATCAAATGAGCTTGCACCTTCAACAGCTTTAGTAGACGGAATTTATTTTGCAGTTGCCAGCGATGGACCTTGTACTTCTGAAGCCAGTGAATTCGAAGTAGCGATTTCTGAAGTTCCGGATGCTCCAGTTATTGCTAATCAAACTTTCTGTGAAACTGATAATGCAACTGTTGCCGATCTAGGCACTGGTGATAGCATTTCTATTTATGATGATGCTTCTTTAACCACAGAACTAGCTCCCGCTACTGCATTAACAACAGGAACTTATTATGCTGTGGCAACTAATGGTTCTTGTGTATCTGACGATACTGAATTTGAAGTAACTATAACTCCTGCAGTATCACCTAAAGCTGGAGACGACGCTTCTTTTGACGTTTGTATCAATGAAACTATTGAACTTACCGATTACCTAAGTAGTGATGCACTTACTACCGGTACTTTTTCAGGTAACGGTGTATCGGGGACACAATTCTCTGCATCTACAGCAGGTGATTACACGATCACTTACAATGTAAATAGTACTAATAGTTGTGTTACTAATGGATCTGATTCAGCTACTTTCACAATTACTGTAAACAACCCTGCTGATGCAAATGCTGGTGAGGATATGGCTTTTGATGCTTGTGTTAATGAATCTATTGATCTTGTAGCTTACCTTTCTGACAATGCAATCACTTCTGGTGAATTCACTGGAGATGGGGTTACTGAGGGAATGTTCATGGCGACTACGGCTGGAACTTATACCGTAACCTACACTGTTGATGAAAATGACACTTGTGTGAATGCCGGAACTTCTGATTCAGCTACTTTCACAATTACTGTTAACAACCCTGCTGATGCAAATGCTGGTGAGGATATGGCTTTTGATGCTTGTGTTAATGAATCTATTGATCTTGTAGCTTACCTTTCTGACAATGCAATCACTTCTGGTGAATTCACTGGAGATGGGGTTACTGAGGGAATGTTCATGGCGACTACGGCTGGAACTTATACCGTAACCTACACTGTTGATGAAAATGACACTTGTGTGAATGCTGGAACTTCTGATTCAGCTACTTTCACAATTACTGTAAACAACCCTGCTGATGCAAATGCTGGTGAGGATATGGCTTTTAATGCTTGTGTTAATGAATCTATTGATCTTGTAGCTTACCTTTCTGACAATGCAATCACTTCTGGTGAATTCACTGGAGATGGGGTTACTGAGGGAATGTTCATGGCGACTACAGCTGGAACTTATACCGTAACCTACACTGTTGATGAAAATGACACTTGTGTGAATGCCGGAACTTCTGATTCAGCTACTTTCACAATTACTGTAAACAACCCTGCTGATGCAAATGCTGGTGAGGATATGGCTTTTGATGCTTGTGTTAATGAATCTATTGATCTTGTAGCTTACCTTTCTGACAATGCAATCACTTCTGGTGAATTCACTGGAGATGGGGTTACTGAGGGAATGTTCATGGCGACTACAGCTGGAACTTATACCGTAACCTACACTGTTGATGAAAATGACACTTGTGTGAATGCCGGAACTTCTGATTCAGCTACTTTCACAATTACTGTTAACAACCCTGCTGATGCAAATGCTGGTGAGGATATGGCTTTTGATGCTTGTGTTAATGAATCTATTGATCTTGTAGCTTACCTTTCTGACAATGCAATCACTACTGGTGAATTCACTGGAGATGGGGTTACTGAGGGAATGTTCATGGCGACTACAGCTGGAACTTATACCGTAACCTACACTGTTGATGAAAATGACACTTGTGTGAATGCTGGAACTTCTGATTCAGCTACTTTCACAATTACTGTAAACAACCCTGCTGATGCAAATGCTGGTGAGGATATGGCTTTTGATGCTTGTGTTAATGAATCTATTGATCTTGTAGCTTACCTTTCTGACAATGCAATCACTTCTGGTGAATTCACTGGAGATGGGGTTACTGAGGGAATGTTCATGGCGACTACGGCTGGAACTTATACCGTAACCTACACTGTTGATGAAAATGACACTTGTGTGAATGCTGGAACTTCTGATTCAGCTACTTTCACAATTACTGTAAACAACCCTGCTGATGCAAATGCTGGTGAGGATATGGCTTTTAATGCTTGTGTTAATGAATCTATTGATCTTGTAGCTTACCTTTCTGACAATGCAATCACTTCTGGTGAATTCACTGGAGATGGGGTTACTGAGGGAATGTTCATGGCGATTACGGCTGGAACTTATACCGTAACCTACACTGTTGATGAAAATGACACTTGTGTGAATGCTGGAACTTCTGATTCAGCTACTTTCACAATTACTGTAAATGCTACTGCTAATGCAGGTGATGATGCTACCGAAAATGTTTGTGTAGCTGACACTCCGATAGACCTAAGTATATTCCTAAATGGAGCAGATGATAATGGAGTTTTCTCACTTGACGGAAACGATCGTGATAATTCTAACTTCGACATTAGCACAACAGGTACTTACGTATTCACTTACACAGTAACAAACAATTGTGGAACAGATGCTTCTACATTAACAATTACAGTTAATGAAGTTCCTGATGCACCTACCCCTAACGCTACAGATTTGAGTTTCTGTGCTGTTGACGGCGCAACTGTTGGAGACATTAATGTTCCAGGAACCAATGTAGCATATTATGCTGATGAGACTACTGAAGATGCGTTAGACGCAACTGAAGTTTTAACTTCGGGAACCTATTACGCTACTCAGACCAATGCTTCTGGATGTGAATCTGAAAGAGTTGCTATTAACGTAACCGTTGAGGATCCACAAGCACCAACTATTCCGGCTATTGAAATATGTGAATATGACGATCGATTTAACAGAACGACACTTCAAGATATAACTGAAGCTATAAATAGCGATAATGTAATTACTTGGTATGATTCTGCCGACAGTGATAATGCACTTAGCAATAATACTGTTTTAGTTGACGGAACAACTTACTATGCCAGTGCATCCAACAATGCAACAGGCTGTGAAAGTTCTACTAGAGCAACTTATGTAGTTGATTTCGGAGATTGTGAGACTCCGTTCCAAGAAGGTATTTCTCCAAATGGTGATCAGCTTAACGATACTTTTGATCTTCAATATTTAAAACTTGACTATCCAAATTATGAAGTTGAGATTTACAATAGATGGGGAAGAATGGTTTATAAAGGAAATTCATCAACTCAACCATGGGACGGTACATCAAGCGAATCTTCAATCGGAGATGACGTTTTACCAAATGGTGTATACTTCTATGTGATTGAATTCAATGACGGATCAACTCCTGCTAAACAAGGCAAAATATACTTAAGCAGATAATCAGGATAAATTAGAAAGCAATGAAAAATATAATCACAAAATATCTAATATTTACAGGCATTATCCTTTTTTCTTTAAAGGGTATGTCTCAGCAGGATCCTGTGTTCACACAATACATGTATAATATGAGTGTTGTGAACCCGGCATATGCTACAGACGATCCAGGGATGTTAAACCTTGGTGGTATTTATAGAGCTCAGTGGGTAAATGTTGACGGTGCACCTCGCACCGCCAACTTCTTCGCCCACACTCCAATAAGCGAAAGAATTGAGGTTGGTTTAACCGTAGTTCATGACGAAGTTGGAGATTGGATTAAAGAGAATAATATTACTGCAGATTTTGCTTATGTATTACCATTAACAAATAACAGTAAGTTATCCCTTGGTGCTAAGGCTGGTTTAACCACTTTCGATTCTAACACTACAGGTATTGTTCTTCCAGATCCAAACGATTTAGCTTTTCAAAACTATAATGAGACTTTCCCAGTATTTGGTGCAGGTGCTTTTTGGTTTAGCGATAATTATTATTTAGGTGTATCTGCTCCTAACCTATTTACCGCTAAGCATATCGAAAATGAGCAAGGTATAAGTGGAATAGGAGAAGAAGAAATTCACTATTACATTACTGGTGGATATGTTTTTGATCTTAGCCAAAATGTAAAATTGAAACCTGCATTTATGGCTAGAGGAGTAAAAAACTCTCCACTATCTGTTGATGTAACTGCAAATGTTCTTTTATACAATCGTTTAGAAGCTGGTCTAGGTTATAGATTCGACGAATCTGTTACAGGATTAGTAAACTTCAAGATCACGCCACAACTTCGTGTAGGATATGCTTATGATTATACTACTACGAATTTTGGAAACTACAACGACGGTACTCATGAAATCATGGTGTTGTTTGATATAGATTTATTCGGTTTAAACAAAGGATACGACAAGTCTCCTAGATTCTTCTAAAAAAGATTAATATGAAAAACATTTATAGTACATTATTAATATTTCTTGTAAGCATCGCAGCTTTCGGACAAAGGTCTGAAATCAGGAAAGCCGACAAGCTTTTCGCACAGCGAGCTTACATAGATGCTGCTTCGACCTACGAAGGAGTATCAGAAAAGAACCAGGAAGTTCTTCAAAATCTTGGAGATGCTTACTTCTACACAAATCAGATGCAAAATGCAGCTGGAGTGTACTCAACTTTATTTGAAAGACATGAAGAGATAGCACCTGAATACGAATTCAGATATGCACACTCACTTCGTGCCACAAATAAGAACGACGAAGCAGATAAGTATTTCGCATCTTACTATGATAAAGATGTAGATATGAAAGAATTCGAAGAAAGCATTGTAGATTCTAGTAATCTTTATATCTATGAGCCTAAAATGTTAGCTGCAGATAATGCTGCATCTTCAGATTTTGGAATCTCATATTTTGGAGAAAATAAAATCGCATTTGCTTCAACAAGAAATACTGCTCGTCCTATCTACCCTTGGAACAAAAAACCTGCATTAGACTTATATACAGGTGAGATTTCTGAAGAAGGTGAGATTAGCAACGTAGTACTTTTCTCTGATGCAATTAATACAGACGAGCACGAAAGCTCTGCTGTATTTAACGAAGATGGTACAGTTATGTATTTCGACAGAACTAATGAAAAGCGTTTTAAAACTGAAGAAGGTCTTAGAGTTGCTAACATTAGAATTTACAAAGCTGAATTAATTGAAGATCAATGGACAAATATTGAAGCACTTCCTTTTACTAGTGCAGAATTCTCTACAGAGCACCCAGCTTTAAGTCCTGATGGATCTACACTTTACTTTGCTAGTGATATGCCAGGTGGACAAGGAGGTTTTGACCTTTATAAAGTTTCTGTAAATGATGACGGAACTTATGGTACTCCAGAAAACCTTGGTCCTGGAATAAACACTGAGCACAGAGAACAATTTCCTTTTATCAGCGAAGACAATGTTCTTTACTTCGCTTCAGATGGTCACATAGGATTTGGAAACTTAGACGTTTATAAATCTGAAGGTGATTTTACAGAAGCTGAAAACCTTGGTAGCTCTATTAACAGTGCTTACGATGATTTCGCTTTCATTATTAACGAAGGAGAGAAAAAAGGATACTTAACTTCTAATAGAGGCGGTAACGACAACTTATATTCTTTCACAAGAACTAAGTACGTTAAGAAAACCAGACAAATTGATATTCCGCATGAAAATAGAATTTACTTCGAATTTGATAAATCTGAAGTAACTCCTGAATATCAAGAAGTACTTGATAAAGTAGTAGATATTCTTAAAGATAGTGAAGCTACAAATATTAGAATAGCTTCTCATGCCGATGCTAGAGGATCTGACGAGTACAACCTTAAACTTTCTCAGCGAAGAGCTGATTCTACTAAGGAATATTTAGTAAATAATGGTATTGCTTCTGAGAACATAACAACTAAAGGTTATGGAGAATCGCAACCAGTAAATGATTGTACTGAAGCAAAAGGATGTTCTGAAGAAGAATATGCTAAAAACCGTAGAAGTGTAATTACCTTTACTACTATGGAAGTTGTTGAAGAATAATTAAAATTAACTTCATAAAACTAAGAAGCTCCGGTATATCCGGAGCTTTTTTATTATAGGAATATTACTACTGATAATGACTAAATCAGGCTTATCTAATTAATTTACAACCATCACTATTATCACAATTTTCAAGCTCAATTTTAGAATAACAAAAGAACCCAGACTTATTTTAAATATTGAAATAATTGAACAAATATTATAGAAGGTGATTTAACAATGATCTCTAATTAATATTAGGAATGTATTTGAGAGACAGTAAAAAGTTGAAATATACCCTTTGAAAAAACTACTTGGTAAGTGTCCCAAGCTTCTTTTAAAAGACTTTTAATCACTTTTTGGGCGGATAAGCTGCTAAGGCTTTTGCAAAAACTTTATCGAATAAAGCTTGGCGCTGATCTGGATTTGCATTATAATTGAATTTAACCTCAACTTCGGCTTTCCAAACTAAAGCGTCTTTTTCTACGTCGATAAAATCGATTATAAACCGAACATAATCTTTTGGACCGCCAAGTGGAATTCCCCCAGAAACCCCTACTCCAACATTTCCACCGCCGCTACCTACGCCAACTCCCAGTGTGTTATTACTTTGCTCCTGAAATTTCTCCGTATAAACATTGATATACAAATTTGGGTTCTCTTCAGCTAAGGCTAAGCCTCCCTGACGCGTAAAATGATCGATACTATTGATAATCCTTTTTTCATCAAGCTGACTCATGTCAGTCTTAAAATCTGGAAATAACTGATATGTTTTGTAATTATCGAAATTAGTTTGCGCATCATAATCGAAAGTGGTTCTCGGCGTATTGCAAGAAACAAGGATCATACAGAAAAAAACAAGCTTAAAGACTAACTTCATATTTGACAATTTTAAACTACCTTTTAAAATTAAGCAAAAATCGTCCAACTTCTTAGTTTGCATTAAACTTTGCAAAAAGAAGCTTTAAAAATCAAAAATATCTACGAATACAGTGTAATCGATATGGATATTAAATCCAATGAAATAGTCTATTTCCTGTCCTCTGGATCTTTATTAAGCATTTCCCAAAGCTTATCTTTAAGCTCGGTTAAGCCTTGTTGTGCGACTGAAGATATGAACAAATAAGGCACCGGTAGATTTTCGTCTAATTCGGCTTTCAATTCAGCTTTTAGCTCATCATCCAGCATATCGGTTTTAGATACGGCTATTAAACGATCTTTATCCAACATTTCAGGATTGTAACGTCGAAGTTCATCCACCAATATTTCATATTCCTTAGTTACATCTTCTGCATCGGCTGGAACCAGAAATAATAATGTCGAATTTCGTTCAATATGTCTTAAAAAACGGTATCCAAGTCCTTTTCCTTCCGCAGCACCTTCAATAATTCCCGGAATATCGGCAACCACAAAAGATTTGAAGTCACGATATTTTACGATCCCCAGATTGGGTTTTAGTGTAGTGAATTCATAATCGGCAATTTTAGGTTTTGCCGAAGTTATCACCGACAGTAAAGTAGATTTTCCTGCATTTGGAAAACCTACTAAACCTACATCGGCCAACACTTTAAGTTCTAAAGTTATGTCTAATTCCTGTCCATCGATACCCGGTTGAGAGTAACGTGGCGTTTGATTGGTAGAAGTTTTAAAATGCCAATTACCACGACCACCCATACCGCCTTCAGCGATAATGACCTCCTGGCCATCTTCGGTAACTTCATCTATAATTTCTTGGGTTTCGGTATCTCTAATTACCGTTCCCAAAGGCACGTCTACAATTTCGTCCTGCCCATCGGCACCAGAGCTTCTTTGCTTACCTCCGTTACCGCCATGCTCAGCACGCACATGCCTTCTAAAACTAAATTCAAATAATGTCCAAAGGTTTTTATTTCCACGTAAAATTACGTGACCTCCACGACCACCATCACCACCATCTGGGCCACCTTTTGCTACATATTTTTCGCGATGCAAATGTGAAGAACCAGATCCACCATTTCCAGAAGATACATGTAACTTAACGTAGTCTATAAAATTCCCTTCTCTCATTATCTAAATTCGAATTATAATTTGTCGATCACGTTGCTGATTCTTGCTGTAATTTCTTCTACAGAACCTACACCATCAACACCATAATATTTATCTTGTTTCTCGTAATACTCTTTTAATATCGCAGTCTCGTCGTAGTATACTTTAATTCTATTTCTAATTACTGCTTCATCGGCATCGTCTTTCCTTCCAGAGGTTTTTCCTCTCTCCAATAAACGTTTTACCAAAACCTCATCCTCTACTTCTAAAGCAATCATTGCTTTCACTTCGGTGCCTTTACCTTGAAGAGAAGTAGCCAATGAATCTGCCTGATTTTCGGTTCTTGGAAATCCATCAAAAATAAAACCTTTAGCATCAGGATTTTTATCCACTTCAGCATTTAGCATATTGATAGTAACCTCGTCTGGCACTAGCTGACCTTTATCGATAAACGATTTTGCGGTTAAACCAAGTTCTGTTTGATTTTTGATGTTGTATCTAAAAACATCGCCTGTAGAAATATGTACTAATTGATATTTTTCTTTAAGAATATCTGCCTGAGTTCCTTTGCCCGCACCAGGAGGACCAAAGAGTACCAAATTTGTCATGTTATTTTGTTTACGATTTACGTTTGTATACTGCTGTAAGATTTCTTCCTAAACCATCATAATCTAGACCATAGCCCACTATAAATTCATTAGGAATTTCGATTCCTGCGTAATCAATATTTATACTTCCGCGATACATGGAGGGTTTATAAAATAATGTAGCAACCTTATAATCACTCACATTTTTTTCTCTCAAAATTTTATCCAGCTCTTGCAACGTGCCTCCGGTATCTACAATATCCTCCAAAATCACCACTTTTTTACCCGCAAGAGATTTATTAAGACCTATTAAAGTTCTTACATCTCCTGTAGATTCTGTGCCCTGGTAAGATCCTAATTTTACAAACTGAATATCACACTCTCTTTTGAACTTTTTCATCACTTCAGAAGTAAACATAAAAGAGCCATTAAGCACGCTTAAAAAAACAGGACGCTCATTTTCATAATCTGCGTTAAGCTTTTCTGCGATTTTTGTTATTGCTGTATCAATTTCTTCCTCACTCACATAAGGTTCAAAAACAATATCGTGTATTTTTACCAAAATCTGCTTTTTTTAAGGAAGCAAAGATACGGAATCTCATTTACAACACTCACCCAATTTCTGCAAGAATAAATAGTACAGTCTTCCTTAAAAATTTATTTTTGCACAAACAGCCTTAAATATGATTAATTATTTTTCTTCAAATTTTAAACTGGGTATTCTTGGCGGTGGCCAATTGGGCAAAATGATGCTTTACGACACACGTAAGTATGACATCCAAACCTATGTTTTAGATCCAAATAACGAAGCGCCTTCCAGAATTGCTTGCGATCATTTTGAACAGGGTGATTTGATGGATTTTGAAACTGTTTTAAACTTCGGAAGAAAAGTTGATGTTTTAACTTTTGAGATTGAAGGCGTAAATATAGACGCTTTAAAAAAGCTAGAAACTGAAGGTATTAAAACCTACCCAAGTGCGGCAACACTAGAAAAAATTCAGAATAAAGCGGTACAAAAACAATTTTATACAGAGAAAGAAATTCCAACTGCTCCTTTCAAAGTGTATCAAAAAATCGCGAATCTTCTCGCAGATGTAGAATCTGGCGCCAGATCTTTACCGTTTGTTTGGAAAAGTGCGACGGGTGGTTACGACGGAAAAGGAGTAGCTGTAATTAAGAAAGCTGAAGATTTAAAAGAATTACCGGATGCTGAATGTATTGCGGAAGAAATGATTCCGTTTAAAAATGAGCTTGCCGTGATTGTTGCCAGAACACCAAACGGCGAAGTAAAAACCTATCCGGTGGTAGAAATGGAATTTCATCCAACAGCCAACCAAGTAGAATATGTAATTTGCCCAGCCAGAATTGACAATCATGTTGCTGAAAAAGCCAGAGCGATAGCACAAAAAGTTTCTAAAGCTTTTGAGCATGTAGGCCTTTTGGCTGTAGAAATGTTTCAAACCGAAAATGATGAAATTTTAGTAAACGAAGTAGCACCACGCCCTCACAACAGTGGGCATTATAGTATTGAAGCGAGTTACACCAATCAGTTTGAGCAACATATTCGCGCTATTTTAGATTTACCTTTAGGAAAAACCGATAGCAAATTAGGTGGAATAATGGTAAACCTAGTTGGTGACAAAGATTATGAGGGCGAAGTAGTTTACGAGAATATCGATAAAATCATGAAAATGGAAGGTGTTACTCCCCATATCTACGGAAAAAAGATCACACGTCCTTTTCGAAAAATGGGACACGTAACTATTGTAAACGAAAATATTGACGAAGCAAGAAAAATTGCGGAACAGGTAAAAGGAACTATTAAAGTTAGAAGTTAGAAGTTAGAAGTTAGAAGTTAGAAGTTAGAAGTTAGAAGTTAGAAGTTAGAAGTTAGAAGTTAGAAGTTAGAAGTTAGAAGTTAGAAGTTAGAAGTTAGAAGTTAGAAAATTATCAAATCGGTTTTTGTCTGAATTTCTATTTCCTAAACTTATAAACAAATTAGCAATAAGAATAAATTACACGTCACCCTGAACTTGTTTCAGGGTCTCATTCGATTTTTCAACGGGGATGAGATTCCGTGTCAGGCACGGAATGACGAAAACAAGAGATACTATAAATTAAAAGTTTAGTAGTCAAAAAGATATAAAATGAGCAAAGTAGGAATTATTATGGGAAGTACTAGCGACCTGCCGGTAATGCAGGAAGCAGTAGATATTTTACAGGGTTTTGATATTGAAGTTGAAGTAGATATTGTTTCAGCACATCGAACTCCGGAGAAATTATTCGATTACGGAAAAAATGCTCATACTCGCGGAATTAGCGTAATAATTGCCGGTGCTGGTGGCGCCGCACATTTACCAGGAATGATTGCTTCACTTTCTCCGCTACCAGTTATTGGTGTTCCGGTAAAATCTAGAAACTCTATCGATGGTTGGGATTCTGTATTATCGATTCTGCAAATGCCGGGCGGTGTTCCCGTAGCTACCGTTGCTTTAGATGGTGCTAAAAACGCAGGGATTTTAGCTGCTCAAATTATCGGTGCTGCCGATAAATGTGTTCAAGATAAAGTGCTAGTTTTTAAAGAAGGACTTAAAGAAAAAGTGATCAAAGGCGCAGAAGAGGTTAAGAAGAAGTAGCAACTAGATCGCTTCGTTTTCAGATTTTAGATGTTAGACAATAGATTTTAGAAACAGGATACTTATTTCGAATTTTAAATGCTGAATTTTGAATGAAATTTCGCCATTTCTTTAGAATTAATCTGTAATGAAATGTACTGATTGCTGAAAACTAAAGGCTGCCTGCTAATTGATTATTGGTTATTGCTAATTGAAATCTTGTTTCCAAAAACCTATAAATCTATTTTCTAGCAGCAAAGCGGTCTAATTTCTAAACTCTAAAAACTCTGCCAATTCGTCCGAATAAAATAACTCAGATTCCTTAATTCTGGCAATCAATCTTAAAAACCTGAAATAAAATAACTAATCTTGATTATGGCTTAGGCTTTGTACTTCACTAATTCGAAAAAATTGAATGTATATGAGTACAGATAATCCATTATTGCAAGATTTTAATTATGCTCCGTTTTCTAAAATTGAAACCGAACATTTTAAACCTGCAATTACCGAAGCTATACAACTAGCAAAAGCTGAAATTGAAGCAATTGCTTCAGCTGAAACTGAACCAACTTTTCAGAATACTATAGAGGAATTAGAATTTGCCGGTGAAAAATTAGATCGTGTAACCAGTATTTTCTTCAACCTTAATTCCGCAGAAACCAACGCAGAAATTCAGAAAATTGCTCAGGAAGTTTCTCCATTATTATCTGAATTTAGTAACGATATAATTTTAAATGAAGATTTATTTAAACGTGTAAAATCGGTTTACGATCAAAAAGATCAGTTAGATCTTACAACCGAACAAAAAACGCTTTTAGATAAAAAATACAAGTCGTTTTCTAGAAACGGTGCCAATCTTCCGAAAGAAAAACAAGAGGAATTACGAGAAATCGACAAGCAACTTGCTGCGTTAAGTTTACATTTTGGTGAAAATGTATTAGCTGAAACTAATAAATTTGAGCTACAAATTACCAACAAGGACGATCTTGAAGGTTTACCGGAAAGTTTTAAAGAAGAAGCTAAAGGTGTTGCTGAATCTCGCGAAAAAGAGGGCTGGATCTTCACGTTAGATTATCCAAGTTATATCCCGTTTATGAAGTATGCGAAAAACCGTGAACTTCGTAAAAAAATGGCATTAGCTTTTGGTGCAAAAGGATTTCATGGAGATGAACTAGACAACCAAGAAAATGTGCTTAAAATCGCCAAACTCAGGTATCAGCGAGCACAACTTTTAGGTTTCGAAACACATGCACATTTTGTATTGCAAGAGCGAATGGCAGAAACTCCGGAAAAAGTGGATCGTTTTTTAAATGAACTTCTTGAAAAGGCTAAACCTGCTGCGGAAAAAGAATTTGCAGCGCTTGAAGAATTCGCGAAAGAATTAGATAATATCGACCGATTGGAAAAATGGGATTCAGCTTACTACAGTGAAAAATTGAAGCAAAAATTATTCAATTTAGATGATGAAAAGCTAAAACCATATTTCAAATTAGAAAATGTAATCGACGGAGTTTTCACCGTTGCCGGCAAGTTATACGGACTTCAATTCAACGAAACCAATGAGGTTGAAAAATATCATCCCGATGTAAAGACCTATAATGTTACCGATGAAGATGGCAAAGATGTAGCCTTATTTTATGCCGATTTTCATCCAAGACCGGGAAAACGTGGTGGCGCCTGGATGACAGAGTATAAATCGCAGTATGTAAAAAACGAAAAAGAAGAGCGGCCACATGTTTCGATCGTTTGTAATTTCACGAAACCAACAAAATCGGAACCTTCCTTATTAACTTTTAATGAAGTGACCACGCTTTTCCACGAATTTGGACATGCACTGCACGGCATGTTAGCCAATACCGTGTATCCAAGTTTATCAGGCCCGAATGTATATTGGGATTTTGTGGAATTACCTAGCCAAGTTTTAGAAAATTGGTGTTACGAAAAAGAAGCATTACAGCTTTTTGCGAAACATTATAAAACCGGTGAGTCAATTCCGATGGAATTGGTTGAAAAAATAAAAGATTCGTCTAGCTTCCAGGAAGGAATGCAAACCGTTCGCCAATTAAGTTTCGGAATGTTAGATTTAAGCTGGCATGCGATAAACCCAACGGAGGTTAATGATGTAAAAGCACACGAGAAACAAGCTTTTGAACCAACAAAATTATATCCAGATGTTCCGGAAAATTGTATGAGCACCGCATTTTCTCATATTTTTCAGGGAGGTTATTCAGCAGGATATTATTCTTATAAATGGGCCGAAGTTTTAGATGCTGACGCGTTTGAATTTTTTAAAGAACAAGGAATTTTTAATAAAGAAGTTGCCGATAAATTCAAAAACAATATTCTTTCTATGGGCGGTACCGAGCATCCTATGACGCTTTATAAACGCTTCCGTGGAGAAGAACCAAAGCCCGATGCTTTACTTAAAAGAGCAGGATTAATTGAAAAGTAGAAGCTGAAAAAATCGTCATTCCGGACTTGATCCCGAATCTCATCCAGTTGAAAACGTAATGGGATTCTGAATCATGTTCAGGGTGACGACTACTTCAAATCGAAAAAAAATTCAAAGCATACAAACCATTCTTTGGTATAAATAAGTTTTCTTACTTTTACCTGATAATCTCACGACAAAAAAATGTCAACGCATAGCATAGATCCAACTAAATGGGTAGATAAATACTCAGATTATCTCTTCAATTATACAATTGTAAGAGTAAACGATCGTGAGGTTGCTAACGATCTTATTTCTGAAACTTTTCTTGCCGGTCTCAAATCGATGGAAAATTTTAAGGGTGAAGCCAGTGAACGAACCTGGTTAATCTCTATCCTTAAACGAAAAATTATCGATCATTACCGCAGGAGTAATTCTAAGAAGGGACAGGCCGAAGTTCATATTAATTATCGTGACGGTGAAAACGATGGTGACTGGCTGGAAGAGCAGGTTGCCGATCAATTTGATAAAACTGCCGAGGACGAAATGGAAAACACAGAGCTGGGTATGGCAATTCTGGACTGTTTAGAAAAAATAAATACTAAGCATGCGACCATTTTTAAAATGAAAACTATCGATGGTATAGATACCGATGTTATTTGTAAAGAATTCGATATCACTCCGTCTAATCTTTGGGTAATAATCCACAGAGCCAGAACAGCTTTAGCAGCTTGTCTGGAAAAAAACTGGTTTTAACTATGCAGGAAGAAAAGAAATATATTGATTGCGATAAGGCGGAATGCTGCTGTGATAAAGGTCAGTATAAAGAAGCTGACTTGATGGAAAAAATGCAGCTTTTAGAGCATTTAGCAGAATGTCCTCGTTGTAGAGAATACAGCGAGCGTAACACACGTTTAACTAAACTTATTGAGAAAGCAAAATTAGAGTGCTGCTCGCCAGATGAGAAAGAATGCTGGCGTAAAGCTATCCAAGAAGAGCTTAGGAAATCTCACCTAGAATAACCAAAATTAGCACCCAGAATATTGGTGCAGCTTCTACCCAAAAAGAAGAATAAAATTTGTTTTGTTTTGTTCTTGAGGCCAACAACATTATGACAACCAGAACTACAAATATTGCCAATCCCAGCAAGCTATATTCCACAGCGCTAGTTTTGAATAGTTCTAAACCTACCGCTAAAAAAAGCAAAACACCTCCAAAAATTTTAGTGTTCTTTACTCCCAATAGCTGCGGAATGGTTTTTAGTGAAGCATGATCATATCTTAAATCTCTAATTTCAAAAGGAAGCATCAATACCACATGTATTAATATTCGTTGAATTATAGCTATAATTTTATCCTGAAGCGAAATCTCATAATGATGTAATAAGGGTAATAAAACTCCGGTTCCGGTAGCTGTAATAGCTATTACGAAAACTTTGATACCGGCGATATTCCTTAAATTTTGATGCCCTTTTAAGACAGGCGTTGCGTAAAGCAAGGTTAGCATTCCCAATATAGTCGAAACAAAAAGCGTTTTGTAATCTTGTTTCAGTGTAAACCACAATAAAGCTATAAAACAGAAAAACGAGAACACCTGTATAATCTTTAAATTCTCAGCAAGACTGGAATGATGCAAACCGGCAACACTGGCGTATTTTACAAAATTATAACTGGTAACCGTTCCGAAGAAAATAAACCAAAGCAGGTTTTGATCAACCTCAATCCCAAACTCTAAAAAAGTAACTAGGGTAAAACAAACCACGGCAATCCCGGTATGGATACTGGAATTTAAATAAAAATTAAAAAGGTATTTTAGCGACTTCACTAGGCTAAAATAGGCAATTCTAATTTCTAAATTTACTTATGGAAATCGAACCTTAAAATTTTAAGCTATAATTCTTCACCAGACGTTAAAAAATCTTTAAAACTGTGTCGTCTAATCTTTAAAGATTTACGATGAAATTACGTAATTTCGCGCCATCAAAACACAACTACAATATTGATGAGAACAGATTCTTTTGCCCTTCGACACATTGGTCCTAAAGAAGAAAATCTTAAAGAGATGCTACAGACTATCGGCGTTGATAGCTTGGAGCAACTTATCTACGAAACAATCCCAGATGATATTCGTTTAAAACAGCCCCTAAATTTACCAAAAGCGCTTAGCGAGAATCAATACGCCGAGCATATTGGAAAGTTAGCTGCTAAAAATAAGGTTTTCAAATCTTACATTGGTCTAGGTTACCACCAGGGAATTATGCCTGCGGTAATACAACGTAATGTTTTAGAAAATCCGGGCTGGTATACGGCTTATACGCCTTATCAAGCTGAGATTGCTCAAGGACGATTGGAAGCCTTGCTAAATTTTCAAACAATGGTAAGCGATCTTACCGGAATGGAAATCGCCAATGCCTCCCTTTTAGACGAATCTACTGCAGCGGCAGAAGCTATGGCTTTACTATTTGCGGTTAGAGATCGTAAGCAAAAAAAGGATAACGTAAATAAGTTCTTTATTTCTGAACAGGTTTTACCACAAACCATCTCATTAATTAAAACCCGCGCAGAATTTTTAGGTATTGAAATAGTACTTGGCGATCATGCCGAATTCGATTATTCCTCTGATTTTTTTGGTGCTTTAATTCAATATCCTGGAAAGCACGGTCAAATTTTCGACTATGCAGATTTTGTAAATAACTGTAACGAAAACGGAATAAAAGTAGCTGTCGCTGCCGATATTTTAAGCTTAGTAAAATTACAGGCTCCTGGTGAATTAGGTGTAGATGTGGTTGTAGGAACTACGCAACGTTTTGGGATTCCATTAGGTTATGGTGGGCCTCACGCTGCTTATTTTGCAACTAAGGAGGCTTATAAAAGAAACCTTCCCGGGCGTATTATTGGTGTAACTAAAGATACCGATGGTAATCATGCGCTAAGAATGGCGTTGCAAACCAGAGAGCAACATATAAAACGTGATCGTGCAACGTCTAACATTTGTACTGCACAAGTTTTACTTGCAGTAATGGCAGGAATGTACGCGGTGTATCACGGGCCAAAAGGATTACAATATATTGCTGACACCGTTCATTATTCTACCACAAACCTTGCTTCTGAATTAGAAAAATTAGGTTACGAGCAGGTAAATTCAGCATATTTTGATACACTTCAGATAAAGGCAGATGCTGAAAAAATAAAAGCTGCTGCGGAAGCTAAAGAATATAACTTCTATTATCCTAATGCTGAAACTGTAGTGATTTCATTAAATGAAACTACTACTACAGAAGATGTAAATGCAATAGTATCTATTTTTGCTGAAGTAGCTAGTAAAAAAACTGAAGAGCTTTCAGAGTTAAAAGAAATTACCGCAATTCCTGAATCGGTTTCTAGAAAAACAGATTTCTTAACTCACGAAGTTTTTAACGCATACCATTCAGAAACTGAATTGATGCGTTATATCAAAAAATTAGAACGTAAAGATCTTTCGTTAAATCACTCCATGATTTCTTTAGGATCTTGTACGATGAAGTTGAATGCAGCTTCAGAAATGCTTCCGCTTAGTAATCCGCAATGGGGAAATATTCACCCTTTTGCTCCGATAGAACAAGCTGAAGGTTATCAAATTATTCTTAAAGAATTGGAAGATCAGTTAACCGAGATTACTGGTTTTTCTGCTACTTCTTTACAACCAAATTCTGGTGCGCAGGGAGAATATGCAGGATTAATGGTGATTAGAGCTTATCATGAAGCTCAAGGCCAGGGACATCGTGATGTTTGTTTAATTCCTTCTTCTGCACACGGAACCAACCCGGCATCTGCAGTAATGGCGGGAATGAAAGTAGTGGTAACCAAAGCTACCGAAAATGGAAATATCGATATTGATGATTTAAGAGAAAAAGCTATTGAGCATAAAGACAATCTTGCAGCTTTAATGGTGACTTATCCATCGACTCACGGTGTATTCGAATCGGCTATTAAAGAAATTACTCAGATTATCCACGATAATGGAGGGCAGGTTTATATGGACGGTGCCAATATGAATGCTCAGGTTGGTTTAACCAATCCGGGAAATATCGGTGCAGATGTTTGTCACTTAAACCTTCATAAAACCTTTGCGATTCCACATGGTGGTGGTGGCCCAGGTGTTGGTCCTATTTGTGTTGCAAAGCAACTAGTACCGTTTTTACCAGGAAACCCAGTAATTAAAACTGGAGGAGAACAAGCTATTGGCCCAATTTCTTCAGCTCCTTGGGGATCTTCTTTAGTATGTTTAATTTCTTATGCATATATCAAAATGTTGGGAAGCGGCGGACTTCAAAAAGCTACCGAACATGCGATCTTAAACGCAAATTATATTAAAGAACGTCTTTCAGATCATTATAAAACCTTATACTCTGGCGAACGCGGACGTGCAGCTCACGAAATGATTTTGGATTGCCGCCCGTTTAAAGAAAACGGTATTGAAGTGACTGATATCGCTAAGAGACTTATCGATTATGGATTCCACGCACCAACGGTATCTTTCCCAGTTGCTGGAACTGTAATGATTGAACCTACAGAAAGTGAAAGCAAAGCTGAATTAGATCGTTTTTGTGATGCTTTGATTTCTATTAAAAAAGAAATTGAAGAATCTAGTGCAGATGAGCCAAACAACGTATTAAAAAATGCGCCACACACGATTAAAATGTTAACCGCAAGCGAGTGGAATTTACCTTATAGCCGTGAAAAAGCAGCTTTTCCATTAGATTATATTGCAGATAATAAGTTTTGGCCTACTGTTAGAAGAGTAGATGAAGCTTTTGGAGACAGAAATTTAATGTGTACCTGCCCTCCTATTGAAGAATATATAGAAGCATAACTTTTAAGATATATCATAAAAAAGGCTATCAATTTGATAGCCTTTTTTTATAACTAAAAACAATTAACACTTTATTAGCAAAATCACATTTAATTATTATCTTCCCTTAATAATTCAAAACGCGCGATGAATATTAAGATCACAGGAACGGGAAGCTATATCCCTAATGTTATTACGAAGAATGCCGATTTTCATTTACACCAATTCAAAAATCTGGACGGTAGCGACTTCCCTAATTCCAATGAGGAGACCATAAAAAAATTTAAAGCAATTACCGGGATTGAGGAGCGGCGCTATATCGATGACTCTCTTAACACTTCCGATATTGCTTTTATGGCAGCACAAAAAGCGATAGCATCTGCTAACGTAAATATTGAAACCCTAGATTACATTATTGTCGCCACCAATTATGGTGACGTTAAAAAAGGATCTATACAAAGCGATACGGTGCCGAGTATGGCCACGCGTGTAAAAGCTAAGTTGCGCATTAAGAATCCTAAATGTGTATGTTACGACGTTCTTTTTGGATGTCCTGGCTGGATTGAAGGAATGATACAAGCACAGGCTTTTATTAAGTGCGGCATGGCCAAAAAATGCCTCGTTATAGGGGCCGAATCACTCTCTAGAGTGGTAGATAAGCACGATAGGGACAGCATGATATTTTCTGATGGCGCTGGTGCCGCTATCTTAGAAGCAAGCGAAGAAACCGGCGGTATTTTGGCGCACGAAACAGCTACGCATTCTTTAAGTGAATCTGAATATATTTATTTTGGAAAATCTAATAATCAGGAATCTCAATCTGATACGCGTTTTATTAAAATGAATGGTCGTAAAATTTACGAATTTGCGTTAATCAATGTTCCCAATGCCATGAAGTCTTGCCTGGAGCAAAGCGGAAAAGGAATAGACGATCTTAAAAAAGTATTTATCCATCAGGCAAATGAAAAAATGGATGAAGCTATTATCAAACGTTTCTATAAATTATTTGACAAAAAGACTCCTGAAGGCGTCATGCCTATGTCTATTAAAGAATTAGGAAATAGCAGTGTAGCAACGGTCCCTACTCTATTAGATCTGGTGATTAACAAACAAATCGATAATCAGGAATTGCAAAAAGGTGATATTATTTTACTGGCCAGTGTTGGTGCCGGTATGAATATAAATGCAATAGTATACGAATATTAAAATGTACGAAGATACCTACCCGGGTAAACGATTCCAAAAAACACTCGAATTTCTAAGCAAACATGTTAAAGCTCCATCACAGGTTTTAGATCTTGGGATTCAAAACCCTTTTTCTGAAATTATGCGGAAAGAAGGATACAAGGTTACCAATACAACTGGTGAAGATTTAGATGAGAAATTTGATATTGTAAAACAAGATTTTAAAGTCGTTACGGCTTTTGAAATTTTCGAACATTTATTGAACCCATACACTATTCTAAAAAATATAAAGGCAGATAAATTAGTTGCTACCGTACCATTAAAATTATGGTTTGCTGAAGCGTATCGTAGCAAAACCGATATGCGTGATCGACACTATCACGAATTTGAAGACTGGCAATTCGATTGGCTTTTAGAAAAATCTGGCTGGGAAATTAAAGCCCGCGCAAATTGGACCAATCCTGTAAACAAAGTTGGAATCCGGCCGATTTTACGACGATTTACGCCGCGTTATTATGCGGTTTATGCTGAACGAAAATAAATTTTCCAGTACTACAAGCTTATGAAGCATCGCTAAAATATTCGGGCCAACAAACTAAGATTAGTCAAAACCGAAAACTATTTTATAAAGCAATTATTCAAATTCGATAAATCTAGCTTGTTTCTTAGCTTCAACTGAGTGACTGAATAAACAGATCTAAAAACTTCGATTTATAAAATTAATCCTGAAATTATAGAATATCGTAAATTTACGCTAAACTTTAGCTTTTGAGAATTTATATCGTTATACCGGCACACAATGAAGCAGATTTTATTGGTTTAACCCTCCAATCTTTGGTTAGCCAGACTTTCCTACCAAGTGAAATCGTGGTTGTAAACGATCAAAGCACCGATGCGACTCCAAAAATTGTTCAGGATTTTATCAAAAAGCACCCTTTTATTCAGCTAAAAAACACCACTTCGTCTGAAGCACATCAACCGGGAAGCAAAGTGATTAATGCGTTTAATGCTGGTTTAGCAGAGCTGGATGAAAATTATGATTTGATCTGTAAGTTTGATGCTGATTTGATTTTCCCTGAAAATTACTTAGAAACTATAGTTGAAATTTTCAAAAAAGATCCAAAAATCGGAATGGCCGCCGGACATTGTACCATCGAAAAAAATGGCGATTGGATTATCGAAAATCTAACCGATAAAGATCATATTCGTGGTGCTTTAAAATGCTATCGTAAAGAATGTTTTAAGGCTATTAAAGGGATAAAGCCGGCAATGGGATGGGATACCGTAGATGAACTTTTAGCGCAGTTTCACGGCTGGAAAATCCAAACTACAGACAAATTATTTGTAAAACATCTTAAACCAACAGGAGCCAATTATAATAACAAAGCTTCCCGATATAAACAAGGAAAAGCATTTTATCGATTAGGCTACGGATTTTTAATTACCGGAATTGCTTCAGCTAAGTTAGCTTTTATGAAAAAAGACTTCGGTTTATTTCCTGCATATTTAAAAGGATATTTTCAAGCAAAAAGATCAAAGGAAGAATTATTAGTTTCCGAAGAAGAAGGAAAATTTATTAGGGACTTACGCTGGAAAAAAATGAAAGGCAAAATTTTCAAATAACAACATTTTTTTTGACTACAGAATTGAGTAAACTACCTTAGAGATAGCCCATGAGTCGTTATTCGGAAACGAATTTTCAATTTCGAGGTAAGCCATGGAGTATTAAACCCTTTGGCGGTGCCAATAAAAAAAGCTCCTGAATTTTTTCGAAACTCAGGAGCTTTTTAGTTATTTCGGTTTATTTTATTCTGAAGCCTTGTCCAACATTATCGCTAATGGCTTACCACTTGTGGCATTTGGATATTCAATTCCTAAAATTGCTGCCATGGTTGGCGCAATATCAACAATCTCTGAACGCTCATATGTTTCACCTTTTGGCACGCCAGCTCCAAAAAACAGTAATGGGGTGTGCGTATCGTAGTTAAAAACACTACCGTGGGTAGAGCCTTTACCGTAACCACTTCCCGGATGGGTTACTATAATTACATCTCCACTTCTTTTTTGGTTAAATCCGTTTTGAACAACATAACCTAATCCATTAGAAAAGTTGTTAGCCTGTAGTTCATTTCGAGTATATACTTTATAAACACCCGGCTGCTGAATTAAAAAATGCTCAATTTTAGATTCAACTTCAGCAGGATTTAAATCATTATCTGCCATGTACTCGTAATCAAAAAAGATCTGATTATTTGATACATTTTTGATAAGTCCGTCGCCAAATTTTTCCGTAGAAAAAGCAGAAAAATCGTCTTTCAATTTATCATAGTCTAGATCTCCGGTTGGAATTCTATTTTGATCAAGAAAACCACCTACATGGCCGCCACCGTGATCTGCAGTTAGAAAAATGGTATACTCTCCTTTTCCAACATTTTCATCTAAATAACTTAAAAGATCAGATAGATTTTTGTCTAATCTTAGGTAAGTATCCTCTACCTCTTTAGAATTTGCGCCAAAGTTATGCCCTACTTTATCGGTACTAGAAAAACTAAGGGTTAAAATATCGGTGTCTTCATCTTTACCTAAATCTTCTCCTTTAATTGCTGCCAGCGCAAAATCCAAAGTGATATCATCACCATACGGTGTTTGCGGAATCAAGCTATAATTCCCGTTTTTCTTACTTAATTTTTTCAGATTATAAGGAAAAGTAGCTTTGTCTTTACCTTTAAAACCATTCTCAAAATCGTTGTCATCTTCCCCGCTTTCGGTATAGGTTTCAATATCGTAGAGTGTATTCCACTCTTTTAAATATGAATCTGATTTTCCAGATTTATTGAAATCCTTAACCCAAGCAGGTAATTCTTCCATATAATAAGTACTTGTGATAAATTTCCCATCATCACCGCCCGAATACCAATACGCTGCATTTGCCGTATGGCCTGCCGGAAGTATAGAACCACGATCTTTGATAGAAACCCCGATAGTTTTTCCTCTAAACTGCGTATGCAATCTGTTTTGGTCTGAAAGTGTCGTTGCTTCTACACGATGCGGTGACATTTTACCTGCATCGGTCTTGGTACCCACCGATTCTACATCATCGTCCTGTGCACAATACACCATTTCTCCCGCAAACTTATCATACCAGTTATTCCCTATAATCCCGTGATTCATTGGGCTGGTTCCTGTCCAAACGGAAGTATGTCCCGGGCCAGTGTACGTTGGCGCGTAATTGAAATGATTATTTCTGAAATTAAAACCTTCCTTTATTAAGCGTTTAAAACCACCCTCGTCATATTTATTCCAAAACTTATTCAGGTAGTCATATCGCATCTGATCGACTACGATTCCTACCACCAATTTTGGTTTTTTATTTTTGATTTCTGATTGCTGTGCTTTTGTAGAGAAAGCAAAAAGCAACATAAATGTTGCCAGGTATATTCGTTTCATAATAACTAATTTGAAGAATGCTTCAAAAGTAAGAAACTTATAAACTTAAAGATTAATTCTACGTTAAATACTTTCGAAGTAAAATTTAGTATTTTAGCTTTACAAAAATTGTTTAATGACCTACCTGCACTCCATTGGCGAATACTTTATCATGCTGAAAGGTATTTTTGCCAGAATGACCAAAAGATCGGTCTTAAAGGATCTTATTTTTAAGGAAATCGATGAACTTATTATCGGTTCGTTGGGTATTGTTTGTTTCCTATCTTTTTTTATAGGAGCAGTTGTTGCAATTCAAACAGCACTAAACCTCAACAACCCTTTAATTCCTAAAAGTCTCGTAGCCTATGCGGCGAGGCAATCGGTGATTTTAGAATTTGCTCCAACTTTTATTTCCATAATTATGGCAGGTAAAGTGGGATCTTTTATAACATCGAGTATTGGGTCTATGCGGGTAACCGAACAAATTGATGCGTTAGAGGTTATGGGAATCAACTCTAAAAACTACTTGATTTTCCCTAAAATCGTAGCTATGATGACCTATCCTTTTGTGATCGCCATCTCTATGTTTTTAGGAATATTAGGCGCCTATGTTGCCGCGGTGTTTGGAGGATTTGTAACTCCCGAACAATTTGTTACCGGATTACAGGATGATTTTACTACATTCCATCTTATATATGCATTCATAAAAACATTCTTGTTTGCAATTATTCTTTCTACTGTACCCGCATACCACGGGTATTACATGAAAGGAGGAGCCTTAGAAGTTGGCCATGCAAGTACCACTGCATTTGTTTGGACAAGTGTGGTGCTTATTGTAACCAACTATGTTGTTACTCAATTATTACTTAGTTAATTATGATAGAGGTAAAAGGTTTACATAAAGCTTTTAATGGCGAAGAAGTTTTAAAAGGTATCGATTTTGTTTTCGAGCGCGGAAAAACTAATTTAATAATTGGCCAATCTGGATCTGGAAAAAGTGTTTTTTTAAAAAACATGCTAGGTCTTTTTACTCCTGAACAAGGCGTAATTGAATACGACGGCAAACCTTATAGTACATTTTCTGATGAAGAAAGAAGAGAACTAAGGAAAGAAATTGGGATGGTTTTTCAGGGAGGAGCACTTTTTGACTCTATGACAGTTAAAGAAAATGTTATGTTTCCGCTGAAAATGTTTACCAAGATGAAGAAAGCGAAGATGGAAGAACGAGTTAGTCTCGTTTTGGAGCGCGTAAACCTTATTGGTGCAGATGATAAATTCCCTTCAGAAATTAGTGGCGGTATGCAAAAACGTGTTTCTATAGCACGGGCTATTGTAAATCAGCCAAAATATTTATTTTGTGATGAACCTAACTCGGGATTAGATCCTACGACCGCTACGGTTATTGATAATTTAATTCAGAAAATCACACATGAGTATGATATAACCACAATTATCATTACCCATGATATGAACTCGGTTCTGGAAATTGGTGAAAAAATTGCGTTTTTAAAAGATGGTGTTTTGGCGTGGACAGGCAACAAAGACGAAATCTTTAAGACCACAGACAAAACAGTGACCGACTTTGTGTATTCTTCAGACTTATTTAAAAAAGTAAGAGAAGCGCAACTGCAAGGCTACTAATTAGTAGATTTTACACTTAATGTATCAAGTTCTAGCCTAACATTTAACCAGGCTTCGAATTTCTTTCTGCTATTTTCTTTTTCAGTAGCGGTAACTTTATCTTTCCAGGTAATTGTAAATGTTGGAATGGTATCTACTTTCTGAAAATCGGTAATAACCTGATTAGAATATCCAAGATTCCTGATTTCGCTATAATTCACCTGAGCTTCTTTACTAAGACTTTCAAAATCGAATAAAGAAGTCCGGTATCTTTTTATTTGATCTTCCAATAAGCGAATCTTGGCATCTTTATTCTCAACAACTTCCTGATTTTTCATATACAAATCTTCCAAAATACCACTACGAACTTGTGAGGATAATTGATCTAGATTTCCGCCGTCTTCAGCATTTTGATGTACAATAAGCTGTGATTCTTTAAGAGCTTCAATTTCATTTAGCTTAGCCCGCCAGGTGGCTACTGTACCTTCCGGAACTCGCTTACCTATTAAATAGACATCAATTGTTTTATTATCAAAATCGGATTCCTGCTTTAAAACTTCTGCTCCCAAATAACGAATATCATTACTAACAAAATCTTTTGCTTTAGTCTCAAATAAGGTTTTATTCAAAAGATTTATAAATAAAATGATACTAGGAATCATTACAATCACCGCAACTGCCGAAGCAATTTGAGCTGTTCTTCTTCGCCTCTTGCTATTGGCATATCGCACCAATGGAAAACCTAAAAGTTTAGCAACCGCAAAGGTCGAAAGTGCAATAAAAACAGCATTTATAGAAAAAAGATAAAAGGCACCACCGGCGTTTTGCCATTGAGAATTTGCCAGACTAAAACCTACAGTACAAAGTGGTGGCATTAAAGCCGTAGCAATTGCCACTCCCATAATTACACTCGCAATAGTTCCTTTTTTAGACTTACCAACTATTAATGCCAGACCACCAAAAATGGCCACTAAAACATCTAATATCGTAGGATAGGTCCTTGCTTCAAGCTCTGGAGTAATTTCTGTAACCGGAGAGATTTTAAAATACACAAAAGCAGTAAGTACACTCAGCACTACCATGATACCGAGGCTTTTGAGCGACTTTTTTAGCGTATCTACATCATTAATGGCAACCGACATTCCAACACCTACAATTGGTCCCATTAATGGAGAAATAAGCATCGCTCCTATAACTACTGCAGTACTACTTACATTAAGCCCTATGGACGCTACAAATATGGAAAAGATAAGAATCCAGGCATTATGACCTTTAAAGGAAATATCTTTTCTTACCGCTTCTAATGTAGATTCGCGATCACTATCGGTTCGAATATCTAAAAGATCGTTTATAAATACTTTTGTACTCTGAAAAAACCCTTTAGCCTTTGCGTGATATTCCTCTTGAATCTCTTCGTTTTTGTTTTCGTTTTCCATATTCTTCAGCAGATCCTGAATTTAAGCTTTAATCAGCTCTACTTCAGCATTAGGTTGAAATAAATAAATTTTACCACTATTCACTTCCAGACACTCGTAGCGCTTAATTCTTTTTGGACCTTTTTTAAAGACCTTTCCGTTATAAATCCTGAACAATGCACCAGCTGGCATTTCAAAAATATAGTTTTTATCGTTTGGTTGATCAAAACTTTTTAAAGCTATTGACAATCGAGCATCTGTATCACTACTTGCTGTTGGGTTTTTAAAATGATTAGCTATTAGCGGTAGTAATTTTGACGGAAAAATTTCAGGATGAATAAATGGCAGCATTAAGTTTCTAAAAGTCAACTTCCATTCTCTACCGTGCGGCTTAATTCTTCCTCCGTATTTTTCGAAAGCAAGCAAGTGTGCAATTTCATGTACCAAAGTGATTAAAAATCGATATTGGTTGAGATTAGCATTAATTGTTATTTGCTGCGCCCCATCTGGCATTCTTCTATAATCGCCATGCCGAGTGCGGCGTTCGTTTACCACTTTTAAATGCACATTATTATCGCGAATAAGCATAAAAGCCGGCTCTACCGCATGACTAGGCAAATATCTTGAAAGCACCTGATTCATCAATCCAAATTAAGGCGTACTATTAGAAACTTGAAGCAATTTCCCATTATAATATTTACTTCCTGTTAAGCTGAAATTCTTAATATAGGAAGCCATTTCTGCTGCGGAAAGCGGAGCTTCAAGACCAGGAAATGCTTCTGCTAACATTTCGGTTTGTACTGCTCCCAATGCTAAGACATTAAATACTGGTCCCGATTCTTTATACTCTTCAGCTAAAAGTTCAGTTAAAGTTATAATTGCCGCTTTACTGGAAGAATATGCCGATAAACCAGCGAATTTCATACTCCCCTGAACGCCTCCCATACTACTGATACTTACAATATGAGATTCAGCAGTCATAAATGGCATTAACTGCTGTGTTAAACCTATTAAACCAAAAACATTAACCTCGTAAATATTTCTAAACTCGCTTAGAGTGGTTTCTTGAAATGGTTTGTTTAAAAAAGCTCCTGCGTTATGGATAAGAATATCTATTTTACCATTCCATTCTTTTTCTACAAAATCTGAAGCTTTTTTTAAGTCGGATTCTTTTCCAAGATCAAAAGAAAAGCTGCTAATATTGTCCAATTTCATTTCAGATACTGGAGCCTGATTTCTCGAAAGAGCCAATATATTAAAATTTTCTTCAGCAAAAAGTTTTACCAGTTCAAGACCAATACCCCGGCTTGTTCCAGTTATAACCACATTCTTCATTCTAATTCATCTTTATCTCCTTTTCTGGAGTATTTAACACTTTATGGATTCCAGGAATAATAGCTTCTACAACATTCGCCATATGTTCTGGATTCATTTCTGAAACCTCATCCTTTACATGATGGTAGTACGGATAATTTGTAAAATCGAACGTGCAAATGGTTTGTGCAGGCACTTTCAATTCCGCATAATAAGGATAATTATCGCTTCTTTTAAACAAATTCATTTGATTTGCCTCTGGTAAAAACCCTAAAGTTTGCTCCCCTGTATATTCATTAAATTTTTCAGCAAGATTACTTTCCTTGAATCCGGTTACATATGCCAGATAATCTTTGCCAGCCATGGGAACTCCAATCATCTCAAGATTAATCATGGTGTATAGATCGATTCCTTCTTCTCTAAGTCTTTTTGCACTATGGTAAGATCCTTTTAATCCCATTTCTTCTCCACTAAAGAGAATAAATAAAACACTTCGCTTGTTATCTTTAAGCTCTGCAAAGTATTTAGCTAACTCTACTACTGCTGTGGTTCCTGCTGCATTATCGTTAGCTCCGTTAGCGATAGAATCTCCCTCTACGGCATTAACTACACCAATATGATCATAATGCGCTCCAATAACTACAAATTCGTCTTTAAGTTTAGGATCATTCCCTTCTAGATAACCAACTAAATTAAATGCCTTGGTATCCCCTATTGTGAAATGATCACGATAAGTATCGTAGTAAGGTTTTACGCCATTTTCCTTAAATATGCTTGTAATGAAATTTGCTGCTTTTTCTATTCCTTCTGTTCCCGTTTTACGACCCAATAAATCATCTGAAGCTAAGTACTCCAAATTATCTTTCATATCGTTTGCAGAAATTTCTATCTCTGCCGTTCCCTGAGCGTTACAGGAAAACAATCCGGCCATACTAATAGCCAGGATTCCTAAAGTTATAATTGGTTTTCTCATATTAGCTAAAATAAAAAAATCCCACGATTTAACGTGGGATTCTTATCTATTCTAATATCCAGATTATTTTATGCGAGCATAGTCACTGGATTTTCTATAAATGTCTTAAGATCTTTTAAGAAAGCCGCACCGGTTGCACCATCTACAGTTCTATGATCACAAGCTAAAGTGAGCGTCATTGTATTACCAACTACAATCTCGCCATTCTTAACTACAGGCTTCTCTACGATAGCTCCTACAGAAAGTATAGCTGAATTTGGTTGATTAATGATACTGGTAAATTCAGTAATACCGAACATGCCTAGGTTAGAAACTGTAAAAGTACTTCCTTCCATTTCTTTTGGCTGAAGTTTTTTATTACGTGCTTTACCTGCAAGGTCACGAACATTCCCTCCTATTTGCGTCATCGACATTTGATCTGCAAATTTAAGCACAGGAACAACAAGACCATCTTCTACGGCTACAGCAACTCCCATATGGATATGCTTGGCAATTTTCATTGCATCACCAGTCCATTGGCTATTTACCTGCGGATGTTTACGAAGTGCCATTGCACTAGCTTTAATAACCATATCATTAAAAGATACCTTAGTATCTGGCATCGCATTAATCTGCTTTCTAGACTGCATAGCATTAGTCATATCTACCTCTATAGTAAGATAGTAGTGTGGAGCAGTAAACTTAGATTCGCCAAGACGTTTTGCGATTGTCTTACGCATTTGAGAATTTTTGATCTCCTCAAAACTTTCTTCACCAGCAGGAACATAAGGAGCAGCTACAGAAGTTTCTGCTTCTTTCTTTGTAGTTTCTTCTTTAGCGGCAGGAGCAGCAGATGGCTTGTAAGATTCTATATCTTTCTTAACAATTCTACCATTCTCTCCTGAACCTTCTACTTTAGATAGATCAATTCCTTTATCCTCTGCCATTTTTTTAGCAAGTGGAGAAGCGAAAATTCTACCATCTTCTGATGTTGATTTCGTTTCGTCTGATGTAGCTTCTTCTACATTCTCTCTAGCTGCAGAAGTTTTTTTATCAGCTTTAGGAGCAGATTTTTTTGGAGCACTAGCACCGGTAACATTAGAAACATCCGTTCCTTTAGGACCAATAATCGCTAATAAACTATCTACAGGAGCAGTTTCTCCCTCTCCAATTCCAATTTTAAGAAGCGTACCTTCGTAGAAAGATTCAAATTCCATCGTCGCCTTATCGGTTTCGATTTCAGCAAGAATATCTCCTTCAGAAACCTCATCACCTTCTTGTTTCAACCAGGAAGCAACTGTACCTTCTTCCATAGTATCACTAAGACGTGGCATTTTTACTATCTCTACACCTTCAGGAATTTCTCCTCCTTCAGATGAAGCAGCCTCGTCTTCAGTAGTCTCTTCTTCACCTTTTTCAGACTTATTATCATCAGCAGCTTCAGAAGAACCTCCATTTAAAAGTCCAGAAATATCTTCTCCCTCTTCCCCGATGATTGCCAAAAGCGTATCTACCGGAGCTGTTTCACCTTCCTCAATTCCTATATGTAATAATGTACCTTCATAGAAAGATTCAAACTCCATCGTCGCCTTATCGGTTTCGATTTCAGCAAGAATATCTCCTTCAGCTACTTTATCTCCTTTTTGTTTTAACCATTTTGCCACAACACCTTCTTCCATGGTGTCGCTTAATCGCGGCATGTTAATTACTTCTGCCATAATTATTATAGTTTATGTGGTAAGAAAGGGTAATCCTCTTGTTCGTAAACCACATCGTACATTACGTTTTTATCTGGGAAAGCAGATTCTTCAGCAAACTGTTCACATTCTTTCACCTTATCTTTCACTCGCTTATCAATATCCTTGATATCATCCTCGGTCGCATATTTCTCTTTAATAAGAATATTTCTAACCTTAGTAATTGGATCGATTTTTTGATATTCTGCAACTTCATCCTTCGTTCTATAGTGCTGAGCATCACTCATTGAGTGTCCTCTATAACGATACGTTTTAAGCTCTAAGAATGTTGGGCCTTCACCTTTTCTTGCACGCGTTATTGCTTCATCTAAAGCCTCTGCAACTTTCTCTGGATCCATCGCATCTACCGGCGCGCATGGCATTTCGTATCCATTCCCAAGTTTCCAGATATCCGTACTTTTAGCAGTTCTTGCTACTGAAGTTCCCATTGCGTAACCATTATTTTCTACGCAAAAAACTACTGGAAGATTCCAGTTTACAGCCATTGTTAAGGTCTCATGCAAAGATCCCTGACGAGTTGCCCCATCTCCCATGAATGTAAGAGTAACTGCATCTCTTTTAAAATATTTATCTGCAAATGCAAGCCCGGCACCTAAAGGAATTTGTCCTCCAACAATACCATGACCACCATAAAAACGATGTTCTTTAGAAAAGATATGCATAGAACCCCCTAAACCTTGTGAAGTCCCTGTACCTTTACCGTAAAGCTCTGCCATTACTCTTTTAGGATCTACTCCCAAACCAATTGGCTGTACGTGATTACGATAAGCCGTAATCATACGATCTTTATCGGTATCCATCGCATGTAAAGCTCCTGCCAAAATAGCTTCTTGCCCGTTATACAAATGTAAAAAACCTCTTACTTTTTGCTGAATATAAACTTGCGCAAGCTTATCCTCAAACTTACGCCAAAACAGCATATCCTCATACCACTTTAAATAGGTGGCTTTTGTTATTTTCTTCATTTACTTAAAAATTTTTATGGCTTTACAGATAGATTTCGCCAAGCGAGTAACAAAAATACTATTTATAATAAGAATGGAAAACAGTTTTAGTGCAAAAATCTTTATAGGACTACAGATTAAGTTTATCGAAAATAAAGGGTAATAAATCCTTTATCGATTTCGCTTTATACACTTTTCCAGTTTCTCCCATAAAATAGATTGGAATTCCTGTAGATTGATTCACTTCATATTCTGAAATCGACTGCCGGCAAGCACCGCATGGCGGGATAGGCGAGGTAATTTCTTTGCTAAGCGATTTAGCCGTAACAGCCAAAGCTTTCATTGGCATACCAGGATATTTAGAACCGGCGTAAAAAATTGCAGTACGTTCTGCACATAATCCAGATGGATACGCAGCATTCTCCTGATTGCTACCAGAAACAACTTCATCATTTTCCATCAAAATTGCGGCGCCTACCTTAAAATTCGAATAGGGCGCGTAAGCCTTATCTCTGGCTACTATAGCTTTATTCATTAAAATTTGAATAGGCTTTGGCAATTCAGATTTCGACTGAAAAACATCTAATTCTGCTGAAAACTTAATTTTTTCCATAATGAAAATTTCGGGCTACCAAAGTAAACAAAAAAGCACCAAAATAAAATTGGTGCTTTTTTCAAATTGTTATTTTATATTTTCACTAATTAATGTATTCATCACCAAAATTAAAAGTAAGACCAAATCGTAAAGTTTTATCTAAAGGACTTGGAAAATCTGAAGTAGAAAATAAATACGAAATATCGATAATCACAAAATCATCATACGTAAACCCGCCACCAAAAGACACAAACTTACGATAGCCTTTTTCATCGCTCTCATTAAAATAACCTGCCCTCAATTTTATAGCATCTCTAAAAGAGTATTCTGTACCAAGCGCCCAGGTAATTTCTTTCATCTCTTCACTAAACCCATTTGGAGCATCAGAAAAAGATTTAAAAATACCACTAATTGCACTTACATTATTATAGGTATCATCGTCTTCTCGATCGATAACACCATCTCCATTAAAATCTTGAGGAGTGGGAACAAGCAATTTATTGAACTCTAAATAAACACCGAGCTTACTATCTGGATTAAAAATAAAATCAAAACCTCCACCGAGTCTCAAATTAGTAGGAATAAAATTTTCCTGCCCAGCATCATCATATTTCATCTTAGGACCAATATTACTTATATTAACTCCTAATCTCCATATTCCGTCGAAATTCTGAAATACTACTTCTTCACTTTGATAATATGCTGCCACGTCTACACCAAAACTTCCGGCTGCACCTAGATCCTGGCCGTCGCTCAAACCAAGATCAGATCTCAGGTATCTTCCCGCAACTGCCATAGAAAAAGTTTCACTAAGTTTTAAAGCATAAGAAGCATCAAAAGTTAGTTCGTTAGGATTTACGGGCAAAGGAAATTGGTCTATGGTTTGCCTAGTTTCTATAGTTCCTAAACTAAAAAATCTAAAACTAGCCGCAAACGCACTACGATCGTCAATTTTACGATAATAACTTAGATCCCCTAAAAAGATATCACTTACAATATCTTTTAAATAAGGAGTATAAGACATTCCTATCCCATTTTCTGAAGTTGCAAAAGCAAATTTTGCAGGATTCCATTGTTGAGAAAAGACATCTACAGGAGTAGCCACACCTTGATCTCCCATACCGGCTGCTCTAGCATCTGCAGCCACAAGCAAGAAAGGGACAGCTGTAGTAATCACTCGATCTCTCAATTCTTGCGCGCGAAAATGATTAGAAGTAAAAACTAAACCTAGTAATAAAATTGTTGAAAGTTTTTTCATCGCAGTAAACTAAATGATAAACAAATATATGCCAATATTATTAGAAGCTAAGGAAGCTCTTTTTAATTTTCGATTAAACACTCTAATCCTTCGTTAGAAAGAAAATGAACCACGTAGATTGGATAAACTAAATTTCGCTACATAACAAACATTATTTTTTAAGCAAAAAGCGTAGAAAAAATATTAATTTTACAGCTTTAGGCATTTTATTTGTGCATATTTGCCTAAGTATTTGACGAGAGCAAATACTTATTTTGACATGTATTGAGATTAAAGTATTGGTTTAAGGGCAAATAAACTTGTACTTTTAGCGTTAATTATTATATTGCAAAGCCTAAATTCTACCTAAAGAGAACATGAGAATGAGAAAGAAAACTGCTTTCAGAGCACTTTTTACCATCGCTTTGGGCGTTGGTCTAGTAGGATGTAACAATTCAAAAAATTACAAAAACAGCTCCAGAGCTACCGGTTGGGATATTAATTCTAAAGACGGTGGATTTCAATCAAAAACAGACTACGACGAACAAGAGCCTGCTCCTGGATTAGTATTTATTGAAGGAGGAACTTTTACAATGGGACAGGTACAGGATGATGTGATGCATGATTGGAATAACACTCCTACTCAGCAACACGTTCAGTCCTTTTATATGGATGAAACTGAAGTTACTAATCGTATGTACCTAGAGTATTTGGATTGGTTAAAAAGAGTTTTTCCACCTAGCCAAGAAAATTATAGAAACATTTATTATGGTGCAGTTCCTGATACCTTAGTTTGGAGAAACCGACTTGGATACAACGAAACTATGGTAAACAACTACCTAAGACACCCTGCCTATGCAGAATATCCTGTAGTTGGAGTTAGTTGGGTTCAAGCTGCCGAATTTAGTAAATGGAGAACCGATCGTGTAAACGAAAAACAGCTAGTTGAAACTGGGTATATTGCTGAAGAAACTTTATATAAAAACGATGCAGGTGCCACATTTAGCACAGAAACCTATATCAATGCGCCAAGCCGAGTTTACGGTGGAAACACAGAAATGACCCAGAGCGGTAAGAAATCTCAGAAATTATTAGAGAATCAATCTACAGATAGTCTTGGGAATACTTCTGGTGGTAAACAATATGTACAGCGTAAAGACGGAATTTTATATCCTGAGTATCGCCTTCCTACAGAAGCGGAATGGGAATATGCAGCCTTAGGTTTGGTTGGTATCCGTGACTATAATAATTATCGTGGTAGAAAAAAATATCCTTGGGATGGAAGATATACTCGCAGTGGAGATTTAAGAAAACAAGGGGATCAATTAGCTAACTTTAAACAAGGCTCTGGTGATTACGGTGGTATTGCCGGATGGAGTGACGATGGAGCAGATATTACCGCTCCCGTGATGAGCTATGAAGCAAATGATTTTGGCCTTTATGACATGGCTGGAAACGTAGCTGAATGGGTTGCTGATGTTTATCGTCCAATAGTTGATGACGAGTTTAATGATTTCAACTATTATAGAGGAAATGTTTATACTGAAAACAGCATCAATGAAGATGGTACAGTTCAGGTAGTAGGAAGTGACGACATAAAATACGACACTCTTAGTACAGGAAGAGTTGTAGCTAGAAACCTACCAGGTGAAATTCTTCAGAAACCAATAACTGAAGATGATACTTACATGAGAACTAACTTTTCTAAAAGCGACAACAGAGATTTTAGAGATGGAGATAAAAGTTCTAGCCGTTACTATCAACCTTTTCAGGATATCGACAATTCTTCTAAAAGAATGTACAATTCTCCAGACTACGACAGAGTAGCTACCGGAGATACAACACAGGCTAAACCAAAATACGACAGCAAGGAAAGAACAACCTTAATTAGTGATGACGTTCGAGTTTATAAAGGTGGTTCTTGGAGAGACCGTGCTTACTGGTTAGATCCATCACAAAGAAGATATTTCCCACAAGATATGGCTACCGATTATATTGGTTTTAGAAATGCAATGTCTAAAGTAGGATCAAAATCTATGGATAACATAAAAAGAGCTAAAAGCAAATAGAGCTTTCAGTTTTAAAGAAATATTCACAGAAAAAGCCCTATTCATTTAGGGCTTTTTTTATACCTTAATTTCATGAATATAGCAAAAATACACCGTAGATTCCTAACAAGTTCAGGAGTTAGCACAGACACCAGAAATATTAAACCCAACAGCCTATTTTTTGCGCTAAAAGGTGCAAATTTTAATGGAAATCAGTTTGCAGAAGAAGCCTTATCTAAAGGAGCTGAAGTTGCTATTGTAGATGAAGAGATTTACGCTAAAGAACAAGAAAACTATATCCTTGTAGATGATTGCTTAAAGGCCTTACAGGAATTAGCTACTTTTCACCGACAATTTTTAGGAATACCCATTATTGCAATAACCGGAAGTAACGGCAAAACCACCACCAAAGAATTATTAAACGCCGTACTTTCTAAAAAATATCATACTGTAGCGACAAGTGGAAATTTAAATAATCATATTGGCGTCCCACTCACCTTATTGAAAATGGACCAAACTACGGAAGTTGGTATAGTTGAAATGGGAGCCAACCACCAGGGAGAAATTGAATTTCTTACAGAACTCACTTTACCAGATTACGGTTATATTACGAATTTCGGAAAAGCCCATTTAGAAGGCTTCGGAAGCATTGAAGGAGTTATCAAAGGGAAAAGCGAATTATACCAACATCTTATAGATCATAAGAAGCTTTTGTTTCTGAATTTAGATGATACAGTTCAAAAACTACATGATAGCTACTCCCACATCTTCACCTTCGGAACCAGCGAGAGCGCCGCTGTTACTATTAATTACAATTCTGAAAATAAATCAGAGTTTGCATCTTTCAACTTTAACAACGTAAACTTTATAAGTCAATTAACCGGGCATTACAACGCTTTTAATGCAGCTGCAGCCTTAACCATTGGCTTATACTTTAAAGTTCCGTTTGAGGATATTAAAAGCGCTATTGCCAATTACACACCAAGCAATAATAGATCCCAAATTCAAAAGACAAAAAACAATACACTTTTACTTGATGCCTATAATGCCAATCCCACAAGCATGCTTTCGGCATTGAAAAATTTTAAAGAACTACATACAGATCTTAATAAAGTAGTGATTATTGGTGATATGTTAGAATTAGGGAAATATAGTGCCGAGGAGCACCAATCTATTGTAGACATATGCAAAGAATCAGGATTCGAAAAAGTCTATTTAATTGGAAAACATTTTAAAGAAGCTACAACTCTCACCTCATTTAAAAAGTTTGAAACGACAAATGCCTTAAAAAACTTCCTTAGCAAAGAACCCATAACTAACTCTTACATCTTGATAAAAGGATCACGCGGCATAGCCTTAGAAAAATTAACAGATGTTCTATAAATGAACAGAGAATAAATAAAAAAAGCTTCCAGATTTGGAAGCTTTTTCTTTTTGTGGGCGCGAAGGGATTCGAACCCCTGACCCCTTGGGTGTAAACCAAGTGCTCTGAACCAACTGAGCTACGCGCCCTAATGAATGCTCTAGCTAAAAAAGCTTCCTTTTACGGAAGCTTTTGAATGGTTGTGGGCGCGAAGGGATTCGAACCCCTGACCCCTTGGGTGTAAACCAAGTGCTCTGAACCAACTGAGCTACGCGCCCCATTCATTATTGCGAGTGCAAATATAGATTAGTTTTTCTTCTGCACAAAGAAAAAAATTAAAAATTTTAAATTATTTCAGCTATCGTGAAATTACTACCTCCACAAAAAATTAAATCTTCTGCTCTAGCATTTTTCAAAGCGCACTCATAAGCTATTGAAACGCTTTTAAATATCTTTCCTTTTAACCCAAATTCCGCAGATTTCTGCATTAATTTTTCAGCTTCCAATCCTCTTGGCACATTTGGTTTACAGAAATAATATGTCGCCTCTTTTGGGAAAAGTGGCAATACCTCATCTAGATCTTTATCATTTACAACACCAAAAACAAAATGTAGTCGATCATAAACTTCATCCTTTAATTGCGTGAACACATATTGTAGTCCATCGCTATTATGAGCCGTATCACAAATTACTTTGGGTGATTCCTGAAGAACATCCCATCGCCCCCTAAGATTAGTGTTTCTTCGAACATTATTTAATCCTTCTCTAAGATTCTCTTCAGAAATTAACCAATCTTGAGAAATAAGCTGATTAATAACTGCGACAACTCCCTTTATATTCTTTTGCTGATAACTCCCCAATAGATCTGTACTAAGATCTACAGGAATTTTACGTTCTTCAGCCAAAACAATTTCAGCGTTTCTTTCTTTAGCGATTTTTCTGAAAACAGGTTCTGTTTCAGGATGTTTTTCTGAAATAGCAACCGGAATATTCTCCTTTATAATACCTGCTTTTTCTCCGGCAATTTCTTCTAATGTATTCCCTAAAAATTGGGTGTGATCTTTACCAATATTGGTTATTAAAGCAACTTCAGGAGTAATAATATTAGTGGAATCTAAACGACCTCCCAATCCTACTTCAATAACTGCAATATCTACTTTTTCTTCAGCAAAATACCAAAATGCCATTCCTACGCTCATCTCAAAAAAAGACAAACTTTCTGCCTCTAAAAAGGATCTGTTATTTTCAATAAAATCGACAACCGCTTTTTCCGAAATATAACTACCATTTATTCGGATGCGTTCTCGATAATCTTTTAGATGAGGTGAAGTATATAATCCAACCTTATAACCTGCTTCCTGCAACACCGAAGCTATCATATGGCTACTAGAACCTTTTCCATTAGTTCCCGCCACATGGATGCTCTTAAATTCGTTTTCAGGATGATTAAGATACGCTGCTAGTTTTAAGGTATTGGATAAATCTTTTTTGAAAGCTGAACTTCCCACACGTTGATACATGGGTAACTGTTGAAACATCCATTCAACAGTTTTTTGATAAGTCATCAATTATTCAGATAATTTGAAGTTATAAACTATAGTTCCTACCTGGCGAGAAGGAGCATCTGTATCACTATTAAATTTAGTTGCCATTGCTGCCTTCCGTGCTGGTTCTGTTAAACAAGTAGCATTATTGGTGGTTCCTTTTACACCAGGTGTAGCTGCTATTACCTGTCCCTGGCGATTTACCTCTATACGAACCACAACAATACCAGATTCGTTACAATCCTGAACAAATTTTTCTTTATTTAAAGCGCGTCTACCACCAAGACGATAATTACCATCGCCATCAAGCCCAGCTCCATTACCATAATAGCTTTTTGCATTTGGATCGCCATCTGGAGAGCCTTTATCTCCAGCTGCATTATCATTACCTTCTCCTCCACTTGCTTCTCCACTTCTTTCAGGACCATTTAAAATACTACTCATCGCATCGGTAGTAGATTTATCTGGCTTTGGATCTGGTTTCTTTGCAGGCTCTTCTTTCTTAGGCTTTTCTTTTGGCTTTTCGGTTTCGACCGGTTTTTTGACCTCCTTTTTTTCTTCAACTACTGGTGCTTCTTCTACTTCCTGAGTTACCACCTGATCTTCAACTACAGGTTCAGGCTCCGGAGGTGTAACCGCCGGACTTGTATTTTTAGGTGCAGATTCAATAGGCTTGGTAGGCTGATCGTTTCCTGACCCAACTTCAGATGTACCAAAATTAATAGCTATACCGTCCTCTGGTGGTGGATCTAGATAAGTAAAACCAAAAAAGAATAAAATGACTAGCAGCAGTATATGTAATACTACTGTAATCGTTAAAGATTTTTTTTCATGTTTGGTTTCTAAGAGCGCCATATTATTCCGGTTTTACCGCTAGGACTATTTTATATCTATTTCTATTAGCAATATCCATTACGTTTACTGCCTTTTCGATTGGCACACCTTCTTCTGCACGTAAAATTATTGTTGGATTTTCTATTCCTGCCAGTTTACTTTTTAATGTACTTTCTAAGGCTGAATTACTAATTCGCTCATCATTAATGTACACCTGCAGTTCTTTAGTTATGCTTACCGAAACATTCTGCTGGTTCGTGGTCTTTCCTTTAGCTTTTGGAAGAATTAGATCCAAAGCCTCTGGAGTAATTACCGGAGAAGTTAGCATAAAAAATATCAATAACAAGAACACAATATCTGTCATTGAGCTCATACTAAACTCCGGACTAACTTTATTTCTCCCTCTTAAATTCATATTAAGCTGGCTCGTTTAAAAGATCTAAAAAGTCTACCGCAGTAGCTTCCATTTGATGCACAACTTTATCGGTCTTTACCACCAGATGGTTATATCCAATATAAGCGATAATCCCTACAATTAGACCTGCAACAGTGGTCGTCATAGCTGTATAAATACCTTCAGCTAACAGTCCCATTTGTGCCTGACCACTACTAGTTGCTAACTCATGGAAAGCAATTACCATTCCAATCACCGTACCCAAGAAACCAATCATAGGTGCTACTCCAGCAATAGTTGCAAGAATACTAACATTTTTTTCAAGTTTATAAACTTCCAGACGGCCAGCATTTTCAATAGCTGTATTGATATCCTCTAGTGGACTACCAATTCTTGAAATTCCTTTTTCGGTTAGTCTTGCTACGGGATTATCTGCTTGAGAGCAACGCATTTTTGCCGACTCGATATTACCGTTAGAAACACTGTCTTTAATTTGATGCATAAAGTTTTTATCTACCTGGCTTGCCGATTTTATAGCAAACAATCTTTCAAAATAGATATAAACCGCTGCAAAAAGTAAAATAAAAAGAATAAGGATAATGATCTGCCCAGCAATACCACCACTTAATAACAAATCGAATATAGAAAGTGTTTTTTCTTCTGAAACCGCTGCAGTATCCTGCGCTGTTTGCGCAATGGTATCCTGCTGAATAAAATATAGCATACTAATTGATTAGGGTTTTTTAGTTTAACGTGATAAACGGATTTAAATTGTTGCCCAAATTTAGTAAAATAATCATCAGAATAATTCCTTATCTGCATTCATTAAGAAATTACTAACAGATAAGGAAATGAATATGTTATACTAACTGTTTAAGAGCAACCTCAAATGCGGTTTTACTAATATTTGTACTGCTACTATTATTATTGAACGTATTTTGGATTGCATTTTTTATAGTGATTGACGTATCATTGAAGATAGCCTCATCTGTCATTTGTACACGACGCTCCATAAAATAAGCAAATACACGAGCCATCCCGCAATTCGAAATAAAATCTGGGATTAAACTTACACGCTCATCAATAAATTCCATAATAGGGCCAAAGAAAATTTCTTTATCTGCAAAAGGAACATTTGCCCCACAAGAAATCACTTCCAGCTTTCTATCGATTAAATTAGAAATTTGATCTTTAGTTACCAATCTAGAAGCTGCACATGGCGCAAAGATTTCAGCATCAATTTTCCATATTTTTTCATTGATTTCTTCAAAAGGAATTAAGTTTGGTGAATTCAGTGTATTTCCTTCTTTATTCAAGAATAAGTCTTTGATTTCCTCAAAAGAGAACCCCTCTTCTTTAATTAAACCACCGGCACGATCGATAATCCCGACTACCTTTGCTCCCATCTGCGATAAATAATAAGCAGCAGCAGAACCTACATTTCCAAATCCTTGTACGATCGCTTTCTTACCTTTTATATCTCCACCGTAAATATTATAATATTGATTTACAGCTTCGGCAACACCAAAACCGGTAATCATATCGGCTACAGTATATTTTCTGGATATATCTGGAGAGTAATCCGTATTTTCTAAAACCTTAATTACTCCTTGGCGCAGCTGTCCTATTCTATTTATCTTATCTGCTTCGGTTGGCTGAAAATGGCCGTTAAAAACACCTTCTTGTGGATGCCAAACTCCGCAATCTTCAGTAATAGGTATTACTTCATGAATTTCATCTACATTTAAATCACCGCCAGTTCCGTAGTAACTTTTTAATAAAGGAGAAACCGCTTTATACCAACGCTCTAAAACACCTTTTTTACGTGGATCTTTAGGATCGAAGTTTATTCCCGATTTTGCTCCACCAATAGCAGGTCCAGAAACGGTAAATTTCACTTCCATTGTTTTTGCTAAAGAAAGTACCTCATTTTTATCCAATCCTTCTCGCATTCTCGTTCCTCCTCCAGCGGCACCACCTCTTAAAGAGTTGATTACCGTCCAACCCTCAGCTTCCGTTTCAGGATCATTCCAATGAAAAACAATTTCCGGTTCTTTATTCTCGTAAACTTTTAATAATTCTTTCATGTATGTGTGATTTGCGTCAAAGATAATTATTCATAAAATTTAAATAGCTTCAAAGGCAAATACCTTTCCTGAAGAATGATCTTTTTTAGCGCCGGTAACCGAACTTAAAACGTTCACTTTCCCTTCTAATTTAAGTACACCCAACAATCCAAAAATTAAAGCTTCTTTAAAATCGATAATCTTGCTATCTGGAATTATAAATTCACAATTTGAATACTCCCTAAATTGTTGAATAAGAAAATCGTTAAACGCGCCACCACCCGTCACTAAAATTTTAGATCCTACATTATTATCCAAAACTTTTGCTACCTGCTGTGCTACATGTATCGTATAGGTATGTAAAATATCGGGAATAGGTATTTCTTCGGAATCAATAAGCGGTAAAACTTCAGCCTTCACCCATTCGATGCCGAGAGATTTTGGAGGTTTTTTAGCATAATAATCAAGATTGTTTAATTGCTGAAGTAATTTTTCATGCAATCCTCCTCCTGAAGCAATTTGGCCTTTATCATCGTAAGCTTTGCCCAGTTTCTTAGTAAAATAATTCAGTACGGTATTTACAGCACAAATATCGTAAGCTAGCATTTGCTTATTACGCTCTTCAGAGATATTTGCAAAGCCCCCTAAATTCAAACAATATTGATATTCACCAAAAAGTAACTGATCGCCAATAGGCACCAGTGGCGCTCCTTGCCCTCCTAGCGCAACATCCTGAACTCTAAAATCGCAAACCACATTACTTTGAAGATAATCTGCAATTTCAGGGAGATTTCCTATTTGTAAAGTGTATCCATTTTGGGGCTCATGTTTTATCGTATGCCCATGCGAACAAATAGCATCCAGATTTTCGATCTTATATTCAGCAATAAATTGAAGAATCACGTCGGCTAAATACCTAGTATACTTTTTATCTAAATCTTTTAACTCTTCTTGATTCAAAGAAATTCCTGAATTCAGGTTTTCACGCCATTCTTCAGAATAATCTATAGTTTGAGCCTCAAGAATTTTAAAATTATAGTTATTTTCAGCAGAGAAATGGAGGTATGCCAAATCAATTCCATCTAACGAAGTGCCAGACATCACTCCAATTACGAAATAGTCTTTTTTTCTCATATTCTCAAAAATAAATATTTTTTGTTGAAAAATACACACTAAAAATTTATATTTGATAAGTATAATTATCTTTTTCTAAATTTATATTCAATGAATTTCGAATTAACCGAAGAACATATAATGATTCGCGATGCCGCTCGCGACTTTGCTAAAAATGAATTACTTCCCGGCGTTATTGATAGAGATGAGAAACAAGAATTCCCAAAAGAGCAAGTTAAGAAAATGGGAGAACTTGGATTTATGGGAATGATGGCTTCACCTGAATATGGCGGTGGTGGGATGGACACTATTAGTTATGTCCTGGCCATGGAAGAAATTTCTAAAATCGATGCATCAGCATCCGTTATCATGTCGGTAAACAACTCTTTAGTTTGTTGGGCATTGGACACCTACGGCTCTAAAGAACAAAAGGAGAAATATCTGACAAAGCTTACAACTGGAGAAAAATTAGGTGCATTTTGCTTATCTGAACCCGAAGCTGGTAGTGACGCTACTTCTCAGCGTACTTCCGCAATCGATAAAGGAGATCATTATTTATTAAACGGAACCAAAAACTGGATTACCAATGGCGGTACCGCAGATTACTATTTGGTAATCGCACAAACCGATCGAGAGAAAAAACACCGCGGAATAAATGCCTTTATTGTAGAAAAAGGATGGGAAGGTTTTGAAATTGGCCCGAAAGAAAACAAGTTGGGAATTAGAGGAAGCGACACGCATTCTTTAAATTTTAACGACGTAAAAGTTCCAAAGGAAAATAGGATTGGCGAAGATGGTTTTGGTTTTAAATTCGCTATGAAAACATTATCGGGCGGCAGGATAGGTATTGCAGCGCAAGCTTTGGGAATTGCCTCTGGCGCTTTCGAACTAGCTAGAGATTACAGTAAACAACGTAAAGCTTTTGGTACTGAAATTAGCAATCACCAGGCTATTGCTTTTAAGCTTGCAGACATGTATACAGCTATAGAAAGCTCACGACATTTAGTAATGAAAGCTGCTTGGGACAAAGACCAGAAAACAAGTTACGATCTAAGTGGTGCGATGGCAAAATTAAGTGCATCGCAAACAGCAATGGATGTGACAGTAGAGGCAGTACAAATACATGGCGGCAATGGCTTTGTAAAAGAATATCATGTCGAGCGATTAATGCGAGATGCAAAAATTACGCAGATTTACGAAGGAACTTCAGAAATACAAAAAATTGTAATTTCAAGAAGCGTACTTAAATATTAGTCACTAAAACCCATAAAATCAGCTCGCTATTCGTAGCGAGTTTTTTTATATCAAAATCTCTAATTCACCATTACATAATTCGGAATTTACACTCTAATTCTTTGAACGATTAATAAAAATTAAGATTTTATTTAGTTTTGCTGAATTTTGTAAGCTCTTTAGTGTTATTACTTTCATTTTCTTTACTAATTTAGATATTTTTGTAGTAATAACATAAGGAAGATAGGATATGACACCAAAAGAGCAGGGGCTATACTTGCCTGAATTTGAGAGAGATAATTGCGGCGCGGGATTCATTTGTAACCTAAAAGGTAAGCAAACAAATGATATTATCCATAAAGCTTTAGATATTTTAATTCGATTAGAGCATCGCGGGGCTGTAAGTTCAGATGGAAAAACCGGAGATGGTGCCGGTATATTGATCGAAATTCCACATAATTTTTTCAAAAAAGTTTGCAATTTCAACCTACCAGAATTTGGTGAGTATGCGGCAGGGATGGTTTTTCTCCCAAGATCAGAAAATCAATTGAAAATATGTAAAGAGATTTTTGAAGAAGAAATTATTAATCAAGGATTAAATATTATCGGCTGGAGAGAAGTCCCGGTAGATAAATCCTGTTTGGGAAGCATCGCTACTTTAAGCGAACCTAATGTTCAACAAATCTTTATTGGTAAAGATGAAGATACAAATGACTTACATTTTAGAGCTAAGTTATTTGCAGCTCGTAAAATTGCAGAACATAAAATATATAGTTCTAATTTAGGCGAAGCTGAATATTTTTACCTTCCTAGTTTATCAACAAAAACAATTATTTACAAAGGGTTATTGATGCCTCAAGACATCAATATCTACTATAAAGATCTTAACGATCCAGATTTGGTAACCAAACTTGCTTTGGTTCACCAACGATTCTCTACAAATACATTCCCTACCTGGGATTTGGCCCAGCCATTTAGATATATGTGTCACAATGGTGAAATCAATACACTAAGAGGGAATTTAAGCCGAATGAAAGCCCGTGAAGAGCTTTTTGAAAGTGAAATTTTTGGTGATGACATCAAAAAAATATTACCAGTGACTTTAGAAGGAAAATCAGATTCTGCTTCTATGGATATGGTTTTAGAAATGCTTTTACAAACTGGGCGTTCTCTTCCAGAAGCTATCATGATGATGGTTCCTGAAGCTTGGGAGAAAAACCCTTCGATGACAGACAATAAAAAAGCATTTTACGAATATAATGCCTGCATAATGGAACCTTGGGATGGCCCTGCTTCTATCCCCTTTACCGATGGACAATACATTGGCGCACTGTTAGACCGTAATGGTTTACGACCATCCCGATATACATTAACCAAAGATGGTTATGTAATTATGTCTTCTGAAACAGGTGTTGTTGATGTAAAACCTGAAAATGTTGAATTACACGGTCGCCTTGAACCTGGAAGAATGTTCTTAGTAGACATGGTTGAAGGTCGAATAGTTGGCGATGAAGAGGTTAAAGAACAAATTGTATCAAAGAGACCTTATAGAAAATGGTTAAAGGAAAATTTATTACCACTAGCTGAAGTACCATATACCGGAAACAAAACCCCTATAGAGCCTGAAGAATTCCAGACAAGACAAAAAGTTTTTGGATATACTTTAGAAGATATCAAGACGATCATTAGCCCAATGGCTACGCAGGGAAAAGAGGCGATTGGTTCTATGGGAACAGATATTCCTTTGGCCGTTCTCTCAGATAAGCCACAATTACTTTTTAATTATTTTAAACAATTATTTGCTCAGGTAACCAATCCACCGTTAGATGGAATACGCGAAGAAATTGTTACCGACATTAGCTTATCCATAGGTGAAGACAAAAACATTTTTGATATCACCCCAGATCATGCTAAGAAACTTAGAATTCAAAATCCAGTTATCTCAAACGAAGATCTGGATAAAATAAAATATATAGAACACGACGATTTCCGTGCAAAATCAATTTCAATATTATATGAAGTTGAAAAAGGAATGAACGGTCTTGAGGAAAGACTGGATCAGATTGTATTGGAAATTAAAAAAGCGGTAGATGAGGATAGAAATATCATTATACTTTCAGATAGAAATGTAAGCGATAAGTTAGCTCCTATCCCATCCCTTTTGGCTTGTTCCTTTGTTCATCATGAACTCAAAAAACACAAAAGAAGATCTGCTTTCGGAATCGTAATTGAATCTGCTGAACCTAGAGAACCACATCATTTTGCATTGTTATTTGGTTACGGCGCATGTGCTATTAACCCTTACATGGTAAATGAAATCATCTATAAACTTTCTGAAAACGGTGATATTGATGAGAAAGATCCAGATGTAGCAGTTAAAAATTTCAATAAAGCGATTGGAAAAGGTATCGTTAAGATCATGAATAAGATTGGTATTTCTACCTTACATTCCTACCGTGGTTCACAAATTTTTGAAATTCTAGGTTTAAATAAGAAATTCACTAATAAGTACTTTACCAATACTCCTTCGAGAATTGAAGGTATTGGACTTTATGAAATTGAAAGGGAAATCCAGAAAAGACATCAATTAGCCTTTAATCCACCAGAAACTGAAACTGGTTTGGATCTAGAAATTGGTGGTGATTATCGCTGGCGAAGAAATGGGGAGCGCCATATGCTAAATCCTGCTTCTGTAGCAAAACTACAACAAGCAGTAAAGCAAAACAGTTTTCAAACGTATAAGGAATATTCCAACTTCGTTAATAATCAGACCAAAAACCTGATGACTCTTCGGGGGATGTTTAAATTCAAAAAATTAAATCCAATCCCGGTAGAAGAAGTTGAACCCTGGACAGAAATTGTAAAACGCTTTAAAACAGGTGCAATGTCGTTTGGCTCCATTAGTAAAGAAGCCCACGAAAATCTTGCAATTGCCATGAATCGTTTACAAGGAAAAAGTAATAGTGGTGAAGGTGGTGAAGATGCAAACCGTTTTACTCGCGATGCTAACGGAAATTGGAGAAATAGTGCCATTAAGCAGGTAGCCTCAGGAAGATTCGGTGTTTCGATTAATTACCTGTCTAATGCGAAAGAGATTCAAATTAAAATGGCTCAGGGTGCAAAGCCGGGTGAAGGCGGACAATTACCTGGTCCAAAAGTGAATCCAGATATCGCAAAAACCAGAAATTCTACTCCTTACGTAGGTTTAATTTCGCCTCCTCCTCACCATGATATTTATTCTATTGAAGATTTAGCGCAGTTAATTTTCGATCTTAAAAACGCTAATAGAGAAGCTAGAATAAATGTAAAACTTGTATCTAAAGTAGGTGTAGGAACCATCGCGGCTGGTGTCGCAAAAGCAAAGGCCGATGTCGTTTTAATCTCTGGATATGATGGCGGTACTGGAGCATCTCCACTAACATCATTAAGACACGCAGGTTTACCTTGGGAGTTAGGTATTGCTGAAGCCCAGCAAACTTTATTACTTAACAATCTGAGAAGCCGAATTACGGTTGAATGTGATGGTCAGTTAAAAACAGGACGGGACGTTGCAATTGCATGTCTTCTGGGAGCCGAAGAATTTGGTTTTTCAACTGCTCCATTAGTTGCATCAGGTTGTATTATGATGCGCGCATGCCATTTAAATACTTGTCCCGTTGGTATTGCAACGCAAGATCCTGAATTGAGAAAGAACTTTAAAGGTACACCTGAAGACGTTATCAATTTCATGTATTTTGTTGCACAGGAGTTACGCGAAATAATGGCGAGCTTAGGCTTTAGAACATTAAACGAGATGGTTGGACAAAGTCAAAAACTAGATATGGATAAAGCTATTGAGCATTACAAAGCTCAAGGAATAGATTTGTCTGGCATTCTTTACAAACCAAATATCGACAAAGACATACCTTTATATAAAACTCAGGATCAAAATCATGGGTTAGAACACGTTCTAGATTTTGATATTTTAAGTAAGGCACATCCAGCGATTTATCGCAAAGAAAAAATGAGCCTAGACTTTAAAATCTCGAATATCAACAGAACAACTGGTGCCATACTGAGTAATGAAATCTCAAAGATTCACGGCGAAGGAGGATTACCAGAAAATACACTAGAACTTAACTTTAAAGGTTCTGCTGGTCAAAGTTTTGGTGCTTTCGCTACACGTGGTCTCACCTTAAATGTTACCGGTAACACAAATGATTACTTCGGAAAAGGCCTTAGTGGTGCAACACTTACTGTTCGCGTACCAGAAGAAGCTACATTTAAATCGGACGAAAATGTAATCATAGGAAATGTTGCATTATACGGAGCGATTAATGGTGAAGCTTACATCAATGGTATTGGCGGAGAACGTTTTTGCGTTAGGAATTCAGGTGCAAAAGCAGTGATCGAAGGAATTGGCGATCATGGTTGTGAGTACATGACTGGTGGTCGAGCAGTAATATTAGGACAAATAGGTAGAAACTTCGCTGCTGGTATGAGTGGAGGGATTGCTTACATCTACAATGCAGATAATAAATTAGACAACAATAATTTTAATATGGAGATGATCGAGTTAGAAGAACTAACCAATGATGACGCTTCAGAATTAAAAGAGTTAATACAAAATCATTATTATCATACTGATAGTGAAGTTGCAGGTGAAATTTTAGATAATTGGAAAGAAAGTCTATCTAAATTCATCAAAGTGATGCCTACCGAATTTAAAAAAGCATTACAACGAATGGAAGACGAAAAAAACGAAGAAAAAAACCTGGAACTTAAAACGGCGTAATTAATGGGAAAGCTAAGAGGATTTTTAGAATACGATAGAAAAGAAGAACAAACTGAAGCTGTTGAGCTTAGGGTTAAAAATTATAAAGAATTTACTAAAGATTTAGATACTGAAGAGCTTAATCACCAAGGAGCTCGCTGTATGGATTGTGGCATTCCATTTTGTCATAGTGGCTGCCCACTTGGAAACCTTATACCAGATTTCAACCATGCAGTTTATGAGAACGATTGGAAAAAGGCACTTCAAATATTACATTCAACTAATAATTTCCCTGAATTTACTGGTCGTTTATGCCCGGCTCCTTGTGAATCTGCCTGTGTACTGGGAATAATTGAACCTCCTGTTTCTATTGAACTTATTGAGAAATACATTGTAGAAAGAGGATTTAAAGAAGGTTGGATTGTTCCAAATCCACCGAAAAACAGAACTGGTAAAAAAGTTGCAGTTGTTGGCTCTGGCCCAGCAGGTATGGCTGCTGCACAACAATTAAATCGCGCAGGTCACGATGTAACTTTATTCGAACGTGATTCTAAATTGGGCGGTTTATTGCGTTATGGTATTCCAGACTTTAAATTAGACAAATCTGTAATTGATCGT